>CAYSCB010000013.1:0-20817 GCA_964429335.1 uncultured Aquihabitans sp. | reverse complement strand
CGTCCTCGAGCGAGGCGTTCTCGAACTCCGTGCCCTCGACCAGCTTGTTGAGGTTCGTGACATAGGCCTGATGGTGCTTGCCGTGGTGGTACTCGAGCGTCTCGGCGGAGATGTGGGGGGCCAGGGCGTCCTGGGCATAGGGAAGCGGCGGAAGTTCGAAGGCCATGATCGTCCTCTCAAGTGACGGAGATGTCGTTGGTCACCCCGAACCTACCCCGCGGGATCACGATCCGACGTCCGAGCCTCCGACGCCGGTGGCGGAGCCGGATCGGCGACCTCGCCGCCGTCGGCGGTGACCGGCACGAACTGCACCGCGATCGCGGCGAACGCCACGGTGACCCCCATGATCTCCCACACGGACTCCGGCGGATACTCCAACGCGAAGAAGTGGGCGACCGGCGCCAAGGCCAGCACGACGAGGATGCCCGCCGCCATGGCACCGACGAGGATCCACCGCCACGGCGGGAGGGTCCGGGTGAGGCGCAGCAGCAGCAGAAGGCCGACCGCCAGGAGCGTGATGGTGGTGGCCGACCTGGTCTCGGTGAGCCCGACACCGGCGACCTCGCGGGAGTAGAAGTACACCGACAGCGACGCAACGGCGGCGATCGCACCGGCGGGGATGGCGAAAGCGACGACACGCGGCACGAAGCCGGTGCGGGCCCGTCGAGCGTCCGGTGCGAGGGCCAGGACGAACCCCGGGATGCCGACGCTCAGCGACCGCACGAGGGTGAGGTGTCGGGGCAGGAACGGGTAGTCGGTGCCGACCACACCGATCACGATCGCGATGCACGCCGAGTAGACCGTCCCGTAGATGAACAGGTTCGCGGCCCGCTCGACGCTGTTGATCACCCGGCGTCCCTCGGCGAGCACGCCGGGCAGCACGGAGAACCGGTTCTCGAGCAGGACGAGCTGGGCCACCGCCCGGCTCGCCGCCGAGCCGGCGCCCATCGCGATGCCCATGTCGGCGTGCTTGAGCGCGAGCACGTCGTTGACGCCGTCGCCGGTCATCCCGACGACGTGACCGCGCGACTGCAGCGCCCGAACCATGGCCTGCTTCTGCTCGGGCTTGACCCGTCCGAACACCACGTGGGCATCCACCGCGTCGGCCAGGGCCTCATCGTCGTCGAGTGGGAGCTCACGGGCGTCCATCACCCGTTGCGCTGCGGGCACACCGGCCCGCGCAGCGACGGCCGACACCGTCACGGGGTGGTCACCGGAGATGACCTTGAGGTCGATGCCCTGTCCGGCCAGGTACCCGAGCGTCTCGGTCGCGTCCGCTCGGATGTCGTCGGAGAGCAGCACGAGCGCGCGTGCCCGCAGATCGGACGGCAGCTCGTCGCCGGCCAGCGACGTCGCCGTGGCCAGCAGCACGACCCGCCGTCCCTGCGACGCGTGCCCGGCGACGCTGTCCTTGATCGCCTCGTCGTGGGATGCCAACAGCTCGGGAGCACCGAGGTACACGGCACCGTGGTCCTCGAACGCCGCTGCGGACCACTTGCGAGCGGAGGAGAACGGCACGGCGTCGACGAGCACCCAGCCCGGATCCTCGGATCGGGACCGGCCGATCGCGAGCAGCGTCGCGTTCGGGTCCGGATCCGACGCGGCGAGCGCCGCGAGCAGGTCGTCGACCCGATCCGTCCCGCCGGTCAGCTCCTCGACGTCGGCGACGATGATCTCGCCGGTCGTGATCGTGCCGGTCTTGTCGAGGCACAGCGTGTCGACCCGGGCGAGCATCTCGACCGAGGCCAGCTCGCGCAGCAGGGCGTTGCGCCGCGCCAGCTTCACCACACCGGCCATGAACGCCAGGCTCGTCAACAGCACGAGCCCGTCGGGGACCATCGCCGCTGCGGCAGCGACCGTGCCGGACAGCGCGTCGTGCCAGTCGGAACTCGTCCGGAGCAGCCGCCACAGCAGGAACGCCGCCACAGGTGGCAACGCCACCATCAGGAACTTGAGGATCCGGTTCACCCCGTCGCGCAGCTCGGAGTGCACGAGCGAGAACTCCCGTGCTGCCCCGGCGAGTGACGCTGCGTAGGAGTCGGCGCCGATCCGTGTCGCCCGGAACGTGCCGGAGCCGGCCGCGACGAAGCTCCCCGACATGACGACGTCGCCCGTCGACTTGCGCACCGGATCGGACTCACCGGTCAACAGCGCCTCGTTGACCTCCAGGCCGGCGCTGTCGACGACCTCGCCGTCGACGACGACCTGGGCGCCCGGTGCCAGGACGAGCAGGTCGTCGGCCACCACCTCGTCGATGTCGATCGTCGAGGTCACACCGTCACGCACGACGGTAGCGTGCGGCGTGCTGAGGACGGCCAGGCGGTCGAGCGCGGCGCGGGCACGCAGCTCCTGGACGGTGCCGATCACGGAGTTGGCGACGATGACGCCGCCGAAGAGCATGTCGGGTCCGAACCCGTTCGCGATCACGACGAGGACGAGGAGCACCCCGACGATCCCGTTGACCGGCGTGAGGATGTTCGCCCGCAGGATCTGCGAGGTGGTCCGGCTCGGATCCGACGGCACCCGGTTGACCCGCCCATCGGCGACCCGTTCAGCGACCTCTCCGGCTGTCAGCCCACCGTCGCGACGGACCGGCAGGGCCTCGGCATCCGACATGCCGGCGGAGGCTACCGGCCACCACCCCGCTTCGGGTCCTCCCGGGATCACCCACTACCGTTCCCGGCGATGACGTCCACCCCGACGCGCCACGCCCATCCCGGCCACCGACCGGAGGACCATCGCATCGGCCGTTCGGGGTGGCTGCGGGCCATGGTGCTCGGCGCCAACGACGGGCTCCTGTCCACCGGAGCGCTGCTGCTCGGCGTCGACGGTGCCGGCGCATCCGCCGAGGCGCTGTTGACCGCAGGGGTCGCTGCGCTGGTCGCCGGTGCGCTGTCGATGGCACTCGGCGAGTTCGTCTCGGTCAGCTCCCAGCGTGACGTCGAGCAGGCCGACCGGGATCTCGAGGCCATCGAGATCGAACGGAACCCCGAGGCCGAGACCCGGGAGCTGCGCTCGATCTACCGGGAACGTGGTCTGTCGCCGGAGCTCGCCACGCAGGTGGCGGACGAGTTGATGGCCCACGATCCCCTGGGCGCCCACCTGCGTGACGAGCTCGGCCTCACCCACGAGCAGCGCGCCCGGCCCGTCCAGGCGGCGTTGAGCTCCGGTGTGGCGTTCGCCGTCGGCGCGCTGGTCCCGCTGCTCGTGGCCGTGCTGCTCGGCGGCAACGCCGTCGCGATCGCTGCAGCGACCGTCATCGGCATGGTGACGCTCGGCTGCATCTCCGCAGCGCTCGGCGGTGCTTCCATCTGGCGGGGTGCTGCCCGGGTGGGCATCGGTGGGTCGATCGCGCTCGTCGCAACGTACGTGATCGGTCTGCTGTTCGGCACCGCGACCGGCTGACGACCCGCGATCGCCGCCGTTGTTGTAGGCCACGGTCGCCCCGACGACCTGTGAGCTACAAGTTCACCGGGCGGTGGCCTGGCGAACGGGTCCACGCACGCGACGAGGGCGGCCCCGGAAGGCCGCCCTCGTTCGGTTCGGATCCGAGCGGATCACGAGGTCCTGTTGGTCAGGAGGTCCTGCTGGTCAGAAGTCCATGCCGCCCATGTCCGGAGCGCCACCCGCAGCGGCCTTCTCCGGCGCGTCGGCGACGACGGCCTCAGTGGTGAGGAACAGCGCTGCGATCGACGCTGCGTTCTGCAGCGCCGAGCGGGTCACCTTCGCGGCGTCGATGATGCCGGCGGCGACCAGGTCCTCGTACTCGCCGGTGGCGGCGTTGAGCCCCTCGGAGGCCTTGCCGAGCGAGCGCACCCGCTCGACCACGACGCCGCCCTCGAGCCCGGCGTTCTCGGCGATCTGCTTGATCGGGCCCTCGAGCGCACGGGAGATGATCGTGGCACCGGTCGCCTCGTCGCCGTCGAGCTTCGACACGAGATCGTCGACCGCGGACTGGGCCCGCAGCAGGGTGACGCCACCGCCGGCGACGACACCCTCCTCGATCGCGGCCTTCGTCGTCGACACGGCGTCCTCGATGCGGTGCTTCTTCTCCTTGAGCTCCACCTCGGTGGCTGCGCCGACCTTGAGGACGGCCACACCGCCGGACAGCTTGGCAAGGCGCTCCTGGAGCTTCTCCCGGTCGTAGTCCGAGTCGGTGTTGTCGATCTCGGCCTTGATCTGGGCGATGCGACCCTCGAGGTCCTCCTTGGACCCGCCGCCGTTGACGATCGTGGTCTCGTCCTTGGTCACGACGACCTTGTCGGCGGAACCGAGCAGGCTGAGGTCGATCGACTCGAGCTTGAGGCCGACCTCCTCGGAGACGACCTGGCCGCCGGTGAGGATCGCCATGTCCTGCAGCATCGCCTTGCGACGCTCACCGAAGCCGGGGGCCTTGACCGCAACCGAGTTGAAGGTGCCGCGGATCTTGTTGACCACGAGGGTGGCGAGCGCCTCGCCCTCGACGTCCTCAGCGATGATCACGAGCGGCTTGCCCGCCTGCATGACCTTCTCGAGCACCGGCACGAGATCACGCACGTTCGCGATCTTCGAGGACACGAAGAGCACGTACGGGTTGTCGAGCACCGCCTCCATGCGCTCGGTGTCGGTCACCATGTACGGCGAGATGTAGCCCTTGTCGAACCGCATGCCCTCGGTGAACTCGAGGCCCATGCCGAAGGTCTGGCTCTCCTCGACGGTGATGACGCCGTCCTTGCCGACCTTGTCGATCGCCTCGGAGATCAGCTCACCGATCTCGGGGTCCGCGGCCGAGATGGCGGCAACCTGGGAGATCTGGTCCTTGGAGTCGACCTCGGCGGCGAGCTCGTGGACCTTGGCCACCGCGGCGTCGACCGCTGCCTCGATGCCACGCTTGATGCCCATCGGGTTCGCACCCGCAGCGAGGTTGCGCAGACCCTCGCGCACCATCGACCAGGCGAGCACGGTCGCGGTGGTGGTGCCGTCACCTGCGACGTCGTCGGTCTTCTTCGCGACCTCCTTGACGAGCGAGGCACCGATGTTCTCGTACGGATCGTCGAGCTCGATCTCCTTGGCGATGGACACGCCGTCGTTGGTGATCGTCGGCGCACCCCACTTCTTGGCGAGGACGACGTTGCGACCCTTCGGGCCGAGGGTGACGCGCACGGCGTCGGCGAGCTGGTTCATGCCCGCCTCGAGATGCCGTCGGGCGTCCTCGTCGAACTGGATGATCTTGGCCATGAATCCTCCGTTGGAGCTGTGCCGGTCTGGCACTCGCGACATGAGAGTGCCAAAGAGTTTTAGCACTCCAGCACCGTGAGTGCTAACAGTACCTCGTCGAGAAGGGGGTCACCGTGGCACGGATCGTGGTCGTCGGCGCCGGAGTGGGTGGGCTCGCCACCGCGCTGTTCGCTTCGCGCTCGGGCCATCACGTCACCATCGTCGAGCGTGACGACACGCCGTTGCCGACGGACCCGGACGGCGCCTTCGACTGGGACCGCCACGGCGCTCCGCAGGTCCGCCACTCCCACGCCTTCCTCGCACGCTTGCGCAACCTCCTGCGGGATCGTCACCCCGACGTGCTCGACGCGCTGTTCGCCGCCGGTGCCACCGAGCTGCGGTTCATGGACATGCTCCCGGAGCACATGGACCGGACGCCGCAGCAGGGTGATGAGGACCTCGTCGCGCTGGCCTGTCGACGGACCACCTTCGAGTGGGTGCTGCGGCGGATCGTGACCGCCTCGAACGGCATCGAGATCATGCACGGCACGCCGGTCACCGCACTCCGTGCGCTTCGACCTGCCGCGGGCACCGACCTGACCGGGACTCCGACGGTGACCGGCGTGGTCCTCTCGGACGGCACGACGCTGGACGCCGACGTGGTCGTCGGCGCCGGCGGTCGTCGCATGGATGTCCCCGCGCTGCTCGGCGAGGTCGGCGCCACGATCGAGGAGACCACCGAGGACACCGGGATCATCTACATGTCACGGTTCTTCCGCCTCCTCGACGGGGCCGAGTTCCCACCACAGGTCGGACCCATCGGCGGCGACCTCGGCTATCTCCGCTACGGCGTGTTCCCGGGTGACAACCGCACCTTCTCGGTCACCCTCGCGATCGGAACAGACGACGGCGAGCTGCGACGCCTGCTGGTCGACGATGACACGTTCCTGACTGTCGCCGGGGCGTTGACCGCCACCGCCCCGTACGTGGAATCCGACCGCTCCGAACCGATCACCGGCGTCGAGGTCATGGGCGGCCTGATCAACCGTCGGCGACGCTTCCTCGACGATGAGGAGCGCCCGTGCGTGCTCGGGTTCCACGTCGTTGGCGACGCCCACACCGCGACCAACCCGCTGTACGGCCGGGGTTGCAGCCTCGCGATGGTCCAGGCGCAACTGCTCGTCGACCTGTTGGCCGTCCACGGTGCGACCACGACCGGCTCCCACGTCGAGCGTTCCATCGCCTACGAGTACGCGTCCGATGTCGAGATCATCCCCTGGTACCAGGCAGCGGTCGACATGGACCGCCTCGCACGGAGCGCTGCCATCACAGCTGCGGTCCCAGCTGCCGACACAGCTGTCGACACCCACCCATCGGCTGAAAGCGCAGCGACCGACGATGCTGGCCCCATCGATCCGGTGGAGCTCGCCCGCAGCATCCTGCACGAGGGGCTGCTCCCCGCGATGCGTTCCGATCCCGTCGTGCTGCGGGCCTTCCTCCGGATGTTCAACCTGCTCACCCCACCGGACGCGCTCATCACCGACCCGGACATCGTCGGGCGGGTCATGGCGGTCTACGCGAGCAAGGACGACCGACCACCGGAGCCGGACCTCGGACCTGATCGCGCCGGCCTTCTCGCGGCGATCCACACCCATCGCTGACGACGACCCTCTCCCCTCGACCCTCTCCCCCCGCCCCTCCCCTCCCCCTCCCGAACTCGGCACGTTTGACGTCGAATATCGACGTCAAACGTTCTCGGTACGGGGATCTCCGTTGCGAGGCGTGGTGACCAGGCGTCGTCCGATCCGATCGCAGAGGCGTCAGATGATCAGGGATCGACGACCCGCAGGCGCACGATGCTCGCGGCAGGGTCGTCGGGGTCGAGGTGCACCTCCACCGGACGCTCCACGTCACCCTCGTCCGCGTGCTGCTCGACCACCGGCCGGTTGTCCCGTGGCTCCTCCAGCACGTCACGCAGACCGAGCATCCCCGCGGCCACCACGCTCGCGCTGATCGAACGACGGTACCGATGCGGAATCCGCTCGGAACGGACCGGTTCGATCGGATCGGCCTGCTCGTCGGGCACCACGACGAGGAACGGCGGCAGCAGCGGATCGACCTCGTCGATCGCTCCGGCGTCAGGGATGTGCCCGAACGGCTCGTCGTCATCCACCCCACGAGAGTACGCACCAGTCCCGGTCACGTCCGCTCGTACCGAGAACGTCTCACGTCGAATATCGACGTCAAACGTGCCGAGTTTGGGGTAGGGGGGTTCAACCGCCGGCGACTGCGGGGATGATCGAGAGCTCCGCTCCGTCGGTGACGGAGGTGTCCACGCCGTCGAGGTAGCGGACGTCGTCATCGGCGAGGAAGACGTTGACGAAGCGGCGGAGCGCACCGGACTCGTCGAACAGCCGGTCGGCGAACCCCGGATGTGCGGCGTCCAGGTTCGCGAGCACCTCGCCCACCGTCGCGCCCTCGACCTCGACACTCGACGCTCCGCCGGTCAGCGTGCGCAACGTCGTCGGGATCCTGATCGTCACCATGTCCTGCTCCTCGATGTCACCGTCGTACCTGTCACGGTCGTACCTGTCACCGTCGTCCGCGTCGTCGATCGTGCGGTCGGCTGGTGGATTCTCCACCAGCAGCGGCCGTTGCGTGAACTCGCCGAGGTTCACAACTCGATCACCACGCGCAGGATTCCCTCGGCAGGTGCTTGTAGCTTGCTCGGACCAACCCCCACCGACACGACCCTTTCCCTGGACGACCCTTTCCCTGGACGACCCTTTCCCTGGACGACACATGACGACCGACCACCGGCCGGGCGATCGCGACTGCGCGCCGATCCGATCGTTCCACCACACCGACTGGTCCACGGCCGAGCTCCTCGCGGCCAAAGCGACCACGACGGTGTCGGTGTGCCTCCCGGCGCGCGACGAGGAGTCCACGGTCGGACCGATCGTCGACGCGCTCGTCCGTGACGCCGTCGGCCCGGGCCTCGTCGACGAGCTCATCGTCGTCGACGACCACTCGAGCGACCGGACCGCGGCACGTGCCCGCGACGCCGGCGCGACCGTCGTGGACGCCTCGACAGTGCTCGTCGAGTTCGGCCGTGGCCACGGCAAGGGCGAGGTCCTGTGGAAGTCGCTCCACGTGTCGAGCGGAGACATCGTCCTGTGGTGCGATGCCGACGTGCGGGGCTTCGACGCCCACCTCGTCACCGGACTCCTCGGACCGCTGCTGTGCGAACCGGACGTCGAGCTCGTCAAGGGCCACTACCGACGTCCGGAACACGGCGGCGTCGGTGGCGGACGGGTCACCGAGCTGGTCGCACGCCCATTGCTGTCGCTGCTGTTCCCGGCACTCGCCGGTCTGCACCAGCCGCTGTCGGGTGAGTACGGCGGTCGGCGCAGCATCCTCGAACGGCTGCCGTTCACACAGGGCTACGGGGTCGAGATCGGGTTGCTGCTGCACTACCTGCGCCAGCGTGGCACGACCGGGCTCGTGCAGGTCGACCTGGACGAGCGCCATCACCGGAACCGACCGCTCGACGAGCTCGGCCCGCAGGCCATGGCCATCACCCAGACCATCCTCCGCCATGCCCAGATGGGTGTCCCGCAAGGTGCCGATGCGGCGCCGTTCGTCCCGGCGCTCGCTGAGCTGCTCCGTCCCGGCCGGGCTCCGCAGCGCATCGACGTGTCGGAGCGCCCGCCGATGCGGGAGGTGGCGTCCTACCTCGACCTGCTGAACGACGGACGGCCCGAACCCGACCCGTCGGCAGAGCGACGGTGACGGCGCCTCCCGGTCACGTCTGGCGGGCAGACCGACGGCGACCCGGCGTGCTCGGCGTGCTCAACGCGTCACCCGACTCGTTCTCCGCGAACCGCGTGGACGCCGGTGCCGCTGTGGACCTCGCCGTTGCGATGGTCGCCGACGGCGTCGACGTGCTCGACGTCGGTGCCCAGTCGCTGCGGACCGATCGTCCCGAGATCCCCGTCGAGGAGGAGATCGATCGCCTGGCTCCGGTGCTCCACGCGCTGCGCGATCGTCTCCCGGACGTCGCGTTGTCGGTCGACACGTACCGCCATGAAGTGGTCGCCGCGTCCCTCGAGGTCGGTGTCGCCATCGTCAACGACCCGTCCGGTCTCGCCGACCCGCAGCTCGCCGACCTGCTCGCTTCGGCCATCCGACGTGGCCCGGCGTCCGCGCCCTCGCTCGTCGTCGCGTTCAACCCCGGCGTCCCCAAGGAGCGACGGCCGCGTGGACGCCGCCTCGGTGATCCGGTCGGTGAGTGCCTCCGGTTCGTGAGCGAGCGGCTCGAGGTGCTCGCCCGCGCGGGCGTCGGACCGGACCACGTCATCCTCGATCCCGGACCGGACCTGTACAAGGCGCCGGACGAGACGATCGAGGTCCTCGCCGCGGTGCCCCGACTGCGGGCTGAGCTCGGCATCGATCGCGTGCTGTGGGCGGTGTCACGCAAGGACTTCGTCGGTGTCCTGACCGGACGCATCCCCCGTGAACGCGGCGCCGGGACGCTCGGCGTGCTCGCCGCGGTCGACCTCGCCGAGCACGACCTGATCCGGGTGCACGACGTCGGCGCGACGGTCGACTTCCTCACCGTGCGTCAGGCGTTGCTCGACGGGCCCGACGGACCACTCGAGATGGATGACTCGATCCGCTATGACCCGTCCTGAGCGGCGAAGCCCACGAGCTCCGGGGCGACCTCGGCCAGCAGCGACGCCGTGTCCGCCACGGCACGCTCCCGACCGTACCGTCGAGTGAGCGAGACGACCGGCACACGGCGCTCGGCGTCGTCGAAGCTCTCACCGACCACGGCGACGACCGGAACGCCGTGGTGGCGGGCCATGTCCACCATCCCGCCGACCACCTTGCCGTCGAAGGACTCCTCGTCGAGGAACCCCTCACCCGTGACCACGAGATCCGCTCCCTCGAGGTCCGCATCGAGGTCGAGGCGTTCGGCGATCAGGTCGAACCCACCGACGAGCTCACCACCGACGCAGGCGAGGCCGCCGGCCAGGCCGCCGGCAGCACCGGATCCTTCCACCCCTGAGACGTCGATCCCGTACTCCTCCTCGTACACCTGAACCAGACGCTCGAGGCGACGTTCGAGCAGACGCACTTGGGTCGGCGTAGCGCCTTTCTGCGGAGCGAACACCCGGGCTGCGTCGACGAAGCGGGTCCGGACATCGCATGCGACTTCGAGGCGAACGCCGCGGAGCCGGTGCAGCGGGTACAGCGCCCGCAGCGCGCCGAGTCCACCGTCGGTCGTCGCCGAGCCACCCACGCCGACGACGACGTCGGTCGCTCCGTTGTCGAGCGCGGCGGCGATCAGCTCTCCCGTCCCGTATGACGACGCTGCGACGGCGTCGTTGCCGTCTGGACCACCGACGAGCGTGAGCCCCGAGGCACGAGCCATCTCGATCACCGCCGTTCCCGCGGAGATGCGCCACTCCGCCTCGACGGGGTCACCGAGCGGGCCGCTCACCGTCGTCCTGCGGTTCGGGCCGCCGAGCGCCTCGAGGGTTCCCTCGCCACCGTCGGCCATCGGTCGCTCGATCACGTCGTGGCCCGCTGCTCGCAGAGGTCCCGCGAGGGCGGACGCGCACTGCGACGCGGTCACCGTCCCCTTGAACTTGTCCGGCGCGACGAGGATCCGCACGACGTCGGAGCCTACGGGGTGGCACCAGCGGGAGCGGCTCGGTCCGCATGACCCCGTAGGGTGGAACGCCATGGACGTGACCCGACGACCTGTCGTGATCGCCTCCAACCGTGGGCCGCTCGGCTATCGGGAGGAGGACGGTCGCCTGGTCGCGCACCGGGGTGGGGGCGGACTCATCTCCGGGCTCACCCCGCTGATGGACGACGGCCGCGTGACGTGGATCTCCGCGGCGTTGTCCGACGCCGACCGGCGGGCGGCCGAGCAGGGCATCCCCGAGTCGACCGCCCAGCCGGTGCACCTCCTCGACATCGAACCGGAGGACTTCGACCACTACTACGACGCCATCGCGAACCAGACGCTGTGGTTCGTGCACCACGGGTTGTTCGACCTGACGAGGGAGCCCGAGCTCGACCATGGCTGGTGGACCTCCTGGGACGCGTACCGACGGGTCAACCACCGCTTCGCCGCCGCGGTCGTCGAGCACGCTCCCGCGGATTCGGTCGTGCTCGTGCAGGACTACCACCTGACGTTGTTGGCGCCGGTGGTCCGCGACGCCCGCGACGACCTGACGCTGGTGCACTTCCACCACACCCCCTTCGCCGGGCCCGACGGGTTGCGGATCCTGCCGGACGGGCCTCGCGCCGAGATGCTCGACGCCCTCGCAGCACACCACGCCTGCGGGTTCCACACCCCCGTGTGGGCCGGGAACTACGCCGAGGTGCAGCGCCGGTGGGGCGGACGACCGGAACACGACCGCGCTCACGTGTTCGACGCGACCCTCAACAGCGACCTCGACGAGCTTCGCCGCATCGCGACCAGCGCCGAGTGCGAGGCTGCGCTCGCTGACATCGATCGCCTCGTCGGGGACCGTCGACTCGTCGTCCGTGTCGATCGGATGGAGCTGTCGAAGAACATCGTGCGGAGCTTCCACGCCTTCGACCGCCTCTTGGAGCGTCGCAGCGACTGGCACCGCCGTGTCACCTTCGTGGCCTGCTGCTACCCGTCACGGCTGGGCGTGCCCGCCTACGCCCGCTACCGCGACGAGGTCGTCGCCGCCGCGGCAGAGGTCAACCGTCGGTGGGGCGATGACACCTGGAGGCCCATCGAGCTGCTCACCGACGACGACTACCCGCGGTCCATCGCGGCCCTGCGCCGCTACGACGTGCTGGTCGTGAATCCGATCCGCGACGGGTTGAACCTCGTCGCGAAGGAAGGCCCGATGCTCAACGAGCGTGACGGCCAACTCGTGCTGTCGAGCGAGGCGGGCGCGTGGACGGAGCTCGAGGGGGCAGACGACGTATCACCGTTCGACGTCGAGGGCACCGCGGATGCGCTGGCCGCCGCGCTCGACCGCGGCGACGGGGAGCGGTCCGACCGCGCCCGACAGCTCCGCCGTTCCGCTTCTGCCCGCACCCCGCGTGACTGGCTCGACGACCAGCTCGCGGCAGCATCCCGGAGCTGATCGACCGACAGTGCCCGTACCTTCGATCGTCAGGAGCCGAGTGAGCGGACGAGCTCCGCGACCTCGGCGGGGCCGTCGACCAACACGTCGGCCCGTGAGGTCAGCTCCTCAGGGGACTCGTCGCTGGCGACCGCGACGGCGAGCACGGTACGGCCACCACGAGCCAGCTCGGCGAGCAGAGCGAGTGCCGGCAGGTCCCCGATGTCGTCACCTGCGAAGAGCACCGGACCGGTGTGCGAGGCGACGAGCCGGTGCAACACCGTGCCTTTGTCCTCGTCGATCGGCGGGTGCAGCTCGACGCTCATGCGCGCCGGTCGGGCACGGAGACCCGCCGGCGCGGCGATCTCCTCCGCCCACTCGACCACCGCTGTCCCGAGGTCGGGTTGGCGTCGGTAGTGCAGCGTGATCGACAGCCCCTTCTCCTCGATGTCCATCCCGTCAGGTCCGTGCAAGCGGGCGAGTCCGGCGACATCGGCGATCGTCTCGCGCCACACGCCGGAGGTCGGATGGTCCTCGCGTTCACCGAACCGTCGACACTGCAGCCCGTAGAGCCCGACCAGCGTCACCGCCGAAGGTTCGGGGAACCAGCGTTCGAGGAACTCGATCGGACGTCCCGAGAGGATGGCCACCTCACCGAAGCGGGCCGTCAGCCGCTCCAGGGCAGCCGCGACGTCCTCGATCGGTGCAGCGTTGTCGGGGTCGTCGACGATCGGCGCGAGGGTGCCGTCGAAGTCGAACGCGATCAGCGCGTCCGCTGCGTGGGTCCGGAACGAGTCGAGGACCTCGGCCACTCCGGTCACTCTGCCCCGGTCACTTCGCCCCGACCACGATCAGGCCTTGGGCTTCGCCGTCGTGGTGGTGACCTTGGTCCCGGTGCCACCGGCGACCGTGGTCGTGGTCGTGGTCGTCACCTGACCCGCGATGGTGGTGGTGGCGCCACGCCCTGCGACGGTCGTGGCCGTCGTGGCGGTCCTGCCGGCGACGGTCGTCGCCGTGGCGCCCGGCTTGGTGGTCGTCGTGACCGCCTGGAGGGATGCAGCGAGGTCGGGCCCGATCATCACGACCACGCCGGCGGTCGCAGGTTGGTCCTTCGCCACGGGTGCTCCTGCCGCGAGTGCCTGCACCGCGGTGTCGGGAAGGGTCAACGCCTTGGCGATGGCTCTGGCGTTCGCTTCGTAGCCGGCTGCGTACATGACCGACGACGTGGTCACCGGTTGGAGGCTGTTGGTCGCGACGACCTGGGTGTAGCCGGACTGGGCGAGCGTCTGTGCGACGGTCGCCGCCGCACCCTTCTTGCCCGAACCGTTCGCAGCGATGACCTGGACGGTCTCCGGCGCCTTCTCAGCGGTCGTGGTCGTCGGCGCAACCGTCGTCGTGGTGACCTTCTCCTCACCGGCGCCGATCTTCACGTTCGTGCCGGAGGAGTCGAAGCCGACCCCACCGGCCTTGACCAGCAGGATGATCGCCAACACGACCCCCACACCGATCAGGATCAACCCGCCCTTCATGGGATCGGGACCGGACTGGTGCGCCGACGGTCCCGAGGACCGTGGTCGCTGTGTGGTGGTCATGGCCAAACCCTAGCCAAGGCACCGATCGCGGTCGTGGGCACGGGAGCGACCCGTACGATTCGGCCATGGACGACGGGCCGGGGGACCGGGCCGGTGCCCGGCGGTGGATCCGTCCGCTCCTCGTGGTCGGCGCCGTCGGAGGGCTGATCTGGTTCGCGATCGTCGAACGCTCCCACGTCGCACAGGCGATCGATCTCCTGGCCCATTCCGACCCGTTGTGGATCGTCGGCGGTTCTGCGACGAGCATCGTGTCGATCGTGCTGTTTGCAGCTGTCCGCTCGACGCTCCTCGACAGCGGTGGTGCACACCTGCCGCTCGGCCGAGCGACGACCGCATCGTTCGCGAGCGGGGCGATCGCTGCGACGCTGCCGGCCGGCGGGGCGATCGCGACCGCGTACATGGTGCAGCGGTACCGGGACGCTGGCGCCGACGGCGGCCTCGCCGGCTGGACGACGATCGCGACCGGCGTCGTGGCTCCGTCGGTGCTCGTGTTCATCACGTTGACCGGGTACGCGATCGCAGGGGAACGGCCCTCGGAGGTGATCGTGCCGGCGACGGTCGCATTCGTGCTGCTCGGTGCGTTCTTCGCGCTCACCCACAACCCGCAGGTGCTGCAACGACCGGCAGAGGCAGCGGTCGGGCTGTGGCTCCGGCTCCGTCCGTCCGTGGGACGGCCCGAACGCGATGGCAGTCCGTCGGACACGGATCTGGCTGACCGGTTCGTCACGTCCTTCGGTGCGGTCCGCGCCG
The DNA here is from genome assembly GCA_964429335.1 of uncultured Aquihabitans sp. Taxonomy (GTDB): domain Bacteria; phylum Actinomycetota; class Acidimicrobiia; order Acidimicrobiales; family Microtrichaceae; genus Dermatobacter. The sequence continues at coordinate 6,158 of CAYSCB010000013.1, read as the reverse complement.
GTCCCGCGCGCTGGACCGCAGCGTGGACGCTGCAGGTGCTCAGCTGGATCGGAGAGCTCGCTGCGCTCGTCGCCGCGATCGCAGCGGTCGGCGGTGCGCTGCCGACCGATGTACGCGGCTGGGGGTCGCTCCTCGCGATCTACGGCACGAGCCAACTCGCCGGCGCGCTGCCGATCATCCCGGGCGGCGCCGGACAGGTCGAAGCCGCGATCGTGATCGGTCTCACAGCGACCGGCACCGACGCCGCGACCGCGCTGGCGGCGTCGGTCGCGTTCCGACTGATGTCGCACTGGCTGGTCGTTCCGATCGGTTGGGTCTGCGTCGCGGCGCTACGGCGACGGGGCATCGACATCCCCGAACGTGACGCCGTCGCGGTCCACGTCGACGAGCACCTGGAGCCCGGCGGCTGACGTGGCATTCTCCCGTTCTGTTCTTCAGAACACAACGGATCCGTTGTGTTCTGAAGAACAGAACCGGGAAAGCGGCCTGAGCTCCGACACGCTCGCGGTGAGCGACGCGTCGAGCGGCCAGGGGATCCCCCCAGCGAGCTCCGCCCCGTCGACGATGCGCACGTCGTCGCCCGCGGAGCCGGCCAGATCGAACGTCGTGACCTCGTACGACGCTCCGACGTCGAGGCCGCGCAGGGCCATCAGCGGCGGATCCGACACCGGCTCATCGAGCTGATAGGCGAACAGGACGCACCGGCCGTCAGCCTCGCTGACCGACCAGGCCGCCCGTGAGCGGTCCACGCCCTCGACGGGTGACACGTAGCGGTGCACGACACCGGATTGCACGACATCCTGGGTCCGCAACGCCACCGCGACCGCTCGTCGCAGCACGCCGAGTTCCTCGACCGACAGTGCATCCAGGTCCAAGTCGATGCCGAAGCGACCCGACAGCGCGACCGCGCAGGCGAAGTCCAGCGGTCTGTCACCCCAGCGGGTCACGTGAGCGGCCATCGTCGACGCGGGGAAGAAGTGCGAGCACGCCCACTGCATCCGCACCCGATCGACCGGATCGGTGTTGTCAGAGGTCCAGAACTCGTGGAAGAACCGCAGCGTCCCGAAGTCGACCCGGCCGCCACCCGACGCGCACAGCATCATGTCGACGTCGGGATGCTCCTCGGCGACCCGTGACATGACATCCCAGGTGGCGTGCACGACGTCGACCCAGACGTTCGCCTGGCGATCGGCGGCAAGGGTCGACGATCCGGGATCGGTGATCGGACGGTTGGCGTCCCACTTCACGTAGCTCGTCCCCGGTGCCCCGGAGATGGTCCGGTCGACGACGGCGACCTCGAAGTCCCGCACGTCGGACCGCAGCGGGTCGAGCACCAACTGGTTGCGGTGCTGTCGAGGTTCGCGAGCGTCACGCAGCACCCAGTCCGGGTGGTCCCGGTGCAGCTCGCTCGTCGGGTTGACCATCTCGGGTTCGACCCAGATGCCGAAGCGGATCCCGACCCGTTGCGCCGTGTCCACCAGCGGCGCGAGCCCGTGTGGAAGCTTCCGGCGGTCCGGATCCCAGTCACCGAGTCCCTGGGTGTCGTCGTCGCGTGGATGGGTGGTGCCGAACCAGCCGTCGTCGAGGAGGAACACCTCGGCGCCCAGGTCGGCGGAGCCTTCGATCAGCCCGACGATCCGCGCCTCGTCGAAGTCGAAGAACGTCGCCTCCCAGTTGTTCGCTACGACCGCACGACGGCGGTCGGGATCACGCAGCACCCGCGCACGCGCCCAGCTGTGGAACGCCTCGCTGACCGCATCCCGACCGGACGTCGACCATGTCCAGGCGACGGTCGGCGCGATGAAGCAGACTCCGGGATCGAGCCGGTAGGGCGCACCCCACGAGTTCGCGCCCGCACGCAGGCGCAGCTCACGTGGCGCTCCGGGTCCACCCTTCGGCCGTACGTCGAGGGAGACGTGCGTGTTGCCACCCCAGCAGACCGACAACCCGATCACCTCACCGTCGGCGGCGCTGGCCGGGCCGTTCGGCGACACCAGGAGGCACGGGCTCCGCTGCAGGTGGGGTTGGACGCCTCCGAGGCTGCCGAGCACGGTCGTGCCGATCACGAGCGGATCGGTCGACCAGTGCCACTCGTCGGCCCATCCGGAACCGCCGAACTGGCAGAGCTTGGCGTCCGCACCGACCAGCAGGAACGGGGCGACCGAGTCGTAGGCGAGCAACGTGACGGGTCCGTCCTCCTCGTGGCGCACCTCGATCCACTGCTCGAGGACCCTGGAGGCGGGATGCGTGCGGATGTGGTGCTCGACGGTGAGCTCGTAGTGCTCGTCGACGGTGGCCACGACCACGTGCTCGCCGTCGGCCTCGGCCCGGCGCACGACGTCATGCACCACGAGTCGGGTGCTGAGCGTGCCGTCCGCGTGGGTGATCTGCACCGGCGGTGGACGGAACGGGTCGGTGCCGTCCAGCGTCGGGAACGCGTTCGGGTACCAACGGGCGTCGACCTCCAGCGTCGCCGTGTGGCCGTCCGGTCCGAGGCCGGCCTGGTGCAGCCGGCCCTCGTCGTCGACGACCCAGGTGAGCCCCCAGCCCCCAGCGTCGACACAGATCACGTCACCGGCGGTCACGGACGGTCCCTTTCCACGGAGGCTTCGACGAGGGACTGCACGAGCGGGAACCGCAGCAGGGTCGGGCGTTGACCCTGCTGCGCCGACATCGCCCAGACGATGTCCGCACTCGCACGTTGGAGCAGCACGTACGCCTGGGCGAACACCAACGCGAGCGGCAACTCGACGAGCAGTGCCATCGCGAGACTCGTCCAACGGCCAGCCCCCTCGGTGAGCATGACATCGAACCAGGCGTCGCAGATGAGCAGGACCGATGACGCACCGAGGCCGACGAGGACGAGCTGACGACGGTGCCAGGCCCACCACGCGGTGGCGGCGAGGACCGATGCGAGCAGCAGGTCGAAGCCCACCCAGGCACCGCGCCAGTGCTCCGTCATCGTCCGACGAGGGAGGGACAGGGCGAGGTAGAGCGTCCAAGGCACGAGCACGACCGCTCCGATCGTGATCACACCCCTGACCGCCCGGCCGAAGCGGCGCTGGGTCGCGTAGCGCTCGTGGGGTGGCAGCTGCATCCCGACGAGGCGCCGCATGAGCGCGGCGCGCTCGGCGTCGTCGAGCGCCTCGATCTGCTCGGACGTGATCATCTGCACCTCCGTGACGTCCCGTGGACGAACGGGTCGACGGTCCATCGCCCACCGCTCAGTCTCCCTCACCAGCCGACGAACCCGCCGCCGTGTCGCTCCGCGCTCTCGGAGCACATGACATCCCTTCCCGCTGGGTAGATCACGCGGCACACTGGTCCGCAACAGCGTGCACTCGCAGCGCGCGACGAGAGGACGCCGATGGCATCGGACGGAACATGTCGTTCATCTGGCTGATCGGCCACAACGTCTGGTCGAAGAAGGTCAGATCGATGTTGACCGCGTTCGCCGTCGCGATCGGGGTCATCGTCGTGGTCGTGCTCGGCATCGTCACCGACAGCATCCGCTCCACGGCGGCAGGCGTCCTGAAGGTCGGCGCGGCGGACTTCACGGTCTCGCAGAAGGGGTTGAGCGACATCCTCGAGAGCGCGCTGACCGAACAGCAGCTCCAGCGGGTCCGCGAGGTGCCAGGGGTCAAGAGCGCCATCGGCGTGCTGCTCGACACCGAGTCGCTCAACAAGGAGAACCCGCTCGTGGTCGAGGTCGGGATCCGGCCCGAAGATCTAGCGCCCTTCGGCGTCCGCGTCGCGGACGGCCGTGCGTTCACCGCTGACAGCCCCGATGAGATCATGATGGGGATCCGTCTCGCCCAGAACCTCGGCGTCGGACCCGGCGACACGATCCACATCGCGGGCGGCGACAAGAAGATCGTCGGGGTGTTCAACACCGGCAACACCTTCGGCGACTCGACGGTGATGTTCCCGCTCTCCCCGTTCCAGGGCTACGAGCGTCAGCCCGGTGGCCTGTCGCTGTTCTTCGTCAAGGTCGACAAGGGCGTGTCGGCCACGCAGGTCGAGCGACGCATGGAGCACGACAACCCGATCCTGATCGGGATCAAGAACCTGCTCGAGTTCGGTCGCGCCGACCGCAGCTACGAGCTCATCACCGCGGCCGATCGCGCTGCGACGATCGTCGCTGTGGCCGTGGGCGCGATCGTCGTCGCGAACGCGATGCTGCTGTCACTCGTCGAGCGCTACCGGGAGTTCGGTGTGCTGCGCGCGATCGGCTGGTCACGTCGACGGTTGTTCGCGCTGATCTTCGGCGAGGCGGCGATCATCGCGTTCATCGGCGCCTGCATCGGCGTGGGACTCGCGTTCGTCGGCGTCTGGGTGCTCAAGGACCTCCCGGATCTCGCCGGCATCCTCAAGCCACGGTTCGAGCCATGGGTCTTCGGCCGTGCGCTCGTCACAGCGATCGCGGTGACGGCACTCGGCGCGCTGTACCCGGCGATCCGTGCAGCTCGGCTCTCACCACAGGAGGCGATGCGTCGTGAGTGACGATCCGGCATCCGATGTCAGCGCGGGATCGGCAGCGGCGACAACCCTGACCCGTGAGCCGGCGATCGAGGCGATCGATGTCCGCAAGACGTTCGACAAGGGCGTCGTGACCGCGCTCGACGGGCTGACGATGCGCGTCGAGGCCGGCGAGTACGTTGCGATCACCGGTCGTTCCGGGTGCGGCAAGTCGACGCTCATGCACCTGCTCGCAGCGCTCGACCACCCCGACAGCGGCACGCTGCGCGTCAACGGGCAGGACATCGCACACCCGGCGCATGTCAACCAGTTCCGCCGCAACGAGGTCGGGCTCGTGTTCCAGCTGCACAACCTGCTGCCCCACCTCGACGCGCTGGCCAACATCGGCGTCGCCATGCTCGGCACCCACACCAGTCGCTCCGAGCGCAAGGCGCGGGCCGTCGAGTTGCTCGAGCTCGTCGAGCTCGGCCACCTCGCCCACCGACGTCCACCGGAGATGTCCGGCGGCGAGCGTCAACGGGTCGCGATCGCCCGAGCGCTCGCGAACCGGCCGGGCCTGTTGCTCGCGGACGAACCGACCGGCTCACTCGACAGCCACGCCGTGGATCTCGTGCTGGGGCTCATGCAGGATCTGCGGTCCGAAGAGGACGTGACAGTCGTGATCGTCACCCACGACGACCACGTCGCGCACAGCGCCGATCGCATCGTCTACATGGACGACGGGCGCGTCGTCGAACAACCCTGACGCCTGCTCCCATCACTTCCGGCTCACCTGCTTCGTCAGGAGCCGTCGAAGGTGAAGGGTTCAACCACTCAGCCTGGGACCGTGCTGGACGACCTCCAGCCGACGGGCGAGGAACGCTCTGGCGACCACGAGGAGGACGAGCCCGTACGCCACGGTGAGCACCAAGGGCCACAGCACCGGTCCACCGGCGGGCGTGAGGCTGGAGCGGATGAGCTCCTCCGGACCGTAGAACGGGAGGACCTTCGCGACGGCGTTGTCGTGTTCGACCGCGAGCTGCATCCCGACGACCCCGATGAGCACGAGCGTCCCTTCGAGCTCCCTCGGCACCGCGGCACCGACAGCGAGGCCGAACGGGATCGACTGCACCGCGACGGCGGAGACCCCCAGCCACGTCAGCCACGGTTGGTCCGGGTGCGACACCGTGACCATCAGGATGCTGAACAGCCCGGCGATCACCAGTCCGAGCGGCGCGAGGAAGCCGAGTCGACCCAACAGCAGGTCCAGGGGTCGGTAGCCGCCGAGCACCAGCCGCTGGTCGACCTCTTCCGACGACAGGACCGAGAACAGGGTCGCGCCGGAGACCGAGAACGCCATGCCGACACCACCGGCGATGACAGCGTGGGTCCCCGACGACATCGACGCCAGGTAGAAGCACAGCGGGAGCGTGACCAGCATCGCCAGTGCGACGTGACGGCGCATGAGGTCGCGTCCGTGCATCTCGGTCATGATCGCGATGCGTCGGAGCGCTGCGGTCACCGGACACCCCGTCCGACCGTCCGTGAAGGGTGCGCCGGAAGCTCGACGACACGGTCGGCGCGTCCGAGCTCCGCGAGCATGTGGGTCACGACGACGACCGCGCGGCCCTGGTCGCGCCACACGGCGCAGTGGTCCCAGAAGTTCACATAGGTCCCACGGTCGAAGCCCTGGTAGGGCT
>CAYSCB010000012.1:0-20935 GCA_964429335.1 uncultured Aquihabitans sp. | reverse complement strand
GACGAGATCGCACCCCGGCCGCTGACCCCGACACGTCGCCCCTCGCCGTCGAGGACCTCGACCCGGCGCGGACGCTGCCACACGACCGCGGGCGAAGGGCTCGGCAGCGCTCCCGGCCAGGGCTCCGGGCCCCGCTCCCGCCGCGAGGACAGGTCCACGGCGTCGAGCGGGACCAACCGGTACTGCTCACCCGGCGCGCGTGCACCCCGCCACTCCGGCACCAGCACCCCGTCCGGACCGACCAGTGCCTGGACCCGGGCCAGCGATCGCAGCGCTCGCTCCCCCGCCTCGCTCGCACCTCCCCAGAACCCGAGCTGGATCCCGTCGTCGATGCGGACCTCGTCCGGCACCAGCTCCAGCCGCGAGATGCCGCCCGTGCCCCGGGCGCGACTCCGACCCGTCCCGAGCCACCCCTCCATCTGCCAGCGCACCCGCTGGCCGATGGCAGCGGCGGACAGCGCGCCGTCGGACCGCCAGAGCCGCTCGATGCGATCCCCGAGCTCGGTCTCGACCACCACTGCCACCCGCGTGCAGGCGAGCCCCCGGGATGCCAGCTCACGATGGAGCTCATCGGCCATCGACTTCGCCACGAACGCGGCGCTGTCGACCCGCTCGAGCGGTGGGTCGAGGGGCACGACCACCCGCAGGTCCTCTGGCGGCGAGGCGACCTCCGGCGGACGACGTTCCCGACCGCCGGCGAGATCGTGCAGGTCCGCGCCGAGCGCCCCGAAGCGGGCCACGACGTCAGGGGCCGGGAGAGCCGCGAAGCGTCCGAGCGTCCGCAACCCCAGTCTCCGCAGCACCTCGACGAGCCCGGCCGGCTCCCGGCCGAGCACCTCCAGCCGGCCGATGGGCATCGACGCCAGGAAGGCGGCGGTCCCACCCGGTGCCACGACGATCACTCCGGGGTCTCCGCCCGTGACGCTCCGACGCAACGCCTCGTCCGCCACACGCCGTGCGGCACGGGGCCCGTCGGCGATCCCGACCCCGACCCCGCCACCGACACCGACACCGGCCTCTGCCCCGAGCGGAGCATCCCCGACGGCAGCCATGGCACGTCCCACCGCGATCAGCGCCCGCTGCGCCAGCGCCCGGTCCCCACCGTGGTAGCGGGAAGGGCCGAGCGTCGGGATCAGACATCGGCCCGGCTCGAGGATCTCCAGTCGTGGAGCGAGGTCCTCGAGGGCGACGAGCAGCGGTTCGAAGGCACGACCCTCACGCTGGTCGTCACGGTCGTGCAGCTCCACCGACGGGCAGCGGGCCTGGGCTTCACGTCGTCGCAGACCTGGAACCACCCCTTCGGCCCGGGCCGCCGTTCCGGCGGCGACCACCCGACCCGATGACATGACCGCCACCGGCACGTGGGGCGGGCGGCCGGTCGCCACGCCCGGCCAGTCGACGCAGCACACCGCGAGGGTCCTCACCGGAGCACCGTCGCCGATCACCTCCGAACCCACCCGATCACCTCCGAACCCACCCGATCTCAACCCACCCGAGACCGCCCGAACGCCACGACGGTGGCGGTCGCGCCGTGGTCGAGGTGGTCGGGGGATCCGGGTGGATGCTCCTCGACGATCTGCACCCCGTCAGGACCGGGCAGCCACAGATCCACGCGCCTCGGTCGGTCGAAGGATCGTCGTCCCTCGGCCACCACCGCCACCCGGCGACTCCGGAGATGACCCCATCCCGCCCCTGGACCCACCCACTCGGCGGGCCCGCACACCAGGCGCACATCCGCCCCGGGCCAGGACGTCGAGCCGGGGACGCCCCGACCCCGATCGATGGACGAGGTCGGGGACTCGAGCACCACCAGCACCGATCCGCGCTCACGGACCCGGGCGTCCAGACGACGGAGCTCGTTGCGGTCGAGGCGGTCACCGGGGTCGACGACGACCAGGTCGAAGGCCTCGACGAGGGTGGCCAGCACGGCAGCACGTCGCTGCTGGTCGACCTCCACCACCGCGACCCGTTCCAGCGCCACGCCGAGCTCGGTCGCAGCGGCCCACCCGATGCGCCGCCCGCCGACGAAGGCCGCCCAGGAGCCCGCTCGCGTCGGTCCGGCGAGGATCGCCTGGGTCAGGGTGGTCGCGCCGGGACCCGACACTGCGATGCTGGTCCCCCGCTGCAGCCCGGCGCCGGGGAGCAGCGCTTCGAGCGCCGGCAGGACGGGCAGCCGACGCTCACCGGCGAGGGTGAGCGGTCGGAGCCCACCGGTCAGCGCCTGCAGACGGGCGAGGCGCTCGGCGCGAGCCGTCGCCGCCTCAGCAGTCGCCGATCGGGGTGTCGCTCCTGTCGCTCCTGTCGCTCCGGCCATCCCGGCCAGTATCGAACACGCGTTCGCTGCTGGCAAGTGGTCCGGCGGACGGCGGTTCCCGTAGGGGCTCCCCGGCGGATCTCAGCGACGTGATCAGCCGGCGGGGGCGCTGAAGGACGCCGGGTCGGGGACCTCGACGCCGGGCATGTAGTACGTGTAGAGGTCGCCGATGATGTCGACGATGCCGTGGGTGTCCGCACCACGGTCGAGGTCGACGGTGATGATGTTCGAGTTGATGTGCACGGCGTCGATGCCACCGCGGTCGAACAGACGGCGGGCGAGCACGTCAGGCGGTCGGTTCCCCTCGATCACCTGACCGGCGCGGTAGCGCTCGTGGCCCATGCCGGTGAGAATCCGGTTGATCTCGAAGCGGACGATGCCGGGACGGCCGGACGGCTTCTCGAGGACGGTGACGCGCTGGCCCATACCGCGGCTGATCGTAGCCCTCTCGGACGGTCTGCCCCGCATCCGGAGAGACACATCGTTGGTGCGCCCGGCGTCAGCCGCAGCGGGAGGCGCCAAGAAGGCAGCGAGGAGCCGGGGGAGGAAGAGAGACGAGGGTCGTCCCGACATCGAGCCCCATCATGTCGATGGAGGACGACCCTCGGTCACGTCGCCCATGGGAGAGGAAGGGTGGATGGGAGGACGACGTAGCCATGGCCGGAGCCACGTACGCATCATGCACCATCCCGACGGTCTTGTCAGGCACTCGCGCGATTTTTCACCAGATGTGAACCGTCAGAACAGCGTCGGCGCCTCGTCGTGGCCGGGACGGCGACATCCCCACGGCGTGGCGTCCATGAACGCCCAGGTGCGGCGGTGGATGGCCGTCGGTCCGTACCCCTTCAGCGCCAGTTGGTGCCGCGGGCACGGGTAGCCCTTGTTGCGGTCGAAGTCGAAGCCCGGGTAGCTGTCCGCACCGGCGCGCATGATCCGGTCGCGGGTGACCTTGGCGAGGATCGACGCCGCCGCGATCGACAGGCACGTGGCGTCGCCCTTCACGATCGTCCGGGTCCGTCCGTCGCCGACGAAGTCCCAACGGCCGTCGACGAGCACCCGGTCCGGCTCGACACCGAGGCCCTCGATCGCCCGTCGGGCGGCGAGCCGCTGCGCTGCCGACATGCCGAGCTCGTCGCACTCCTCGTGGCTGGCGTGACCGACCGCCCAGGAAACGCACCAGTCCCCGATCCGTTCGAACAGCTCCTCGCGGCGGGGCTCGCTGAGCTGCTTCGAGTCACGCACCCCGTACACGCGGCGGTCCTTCGGCAACACCACGGCGCCGATGCTCAACGGCCCCGCCCACGCGCCACGGCCCACCTCGTCGACACCGACGACGACCTCGTCGCCCGCCTCCCACAGCTCCTTCTCGTTCGCGAGCGTCGGCCCGCGCCGGCGACCGGCCACGACGCGCACCGTAGCCCGGTGCACGTCGCAAGAGCCGACCTGAGTGGATTGCCGGTTTGATGCCTTGAGTTCCGGCCCCGGCTGACCGAAGGTTGTTCCGGCGGCGATTCTCCGGAACCGGCCGGCCGGGGCAAGGGGGAACCCATGACGAGGATGAACACATGACGAGGACGAACCCATGGTGACGAGCAGATCGCGGATGACCTCCGACCGGGACGTCATCCCGCTGATGGGGGCCGGCACCACCGTCGAGGTCCACTGCCGTTTCGATGACCGCTGGACGACGGGGTTCACCGTGGTCGAGGCCGCCGAGGCCGGCTACCGGCTCCGCCGCACCTCCGACGGAGCGGTGCTTCCCGCGTGGTTCCCACCGGAGCAGATCCGCCCGCTGGGCGGCGACCGCTGAGGCGCCGGCCACCGATCCCGCGCCGGAGGGGTGCAGGACCACCTTGTCCCCCGTTGCCCGGCTCGACCGAGCTCGACCGTCGGTACGCTGCCGCCCCATGAGCGACCTCGCCGCCGGAGGGACGACCGACGGGTCCACCCGCACGGTCCACCACGTCGACGTGATCCCGCACACGCACTGGGACCGCGAGTGGTACTCGCCGTTCCCGACGTTCCGACTCCGCCTCGTCGACCTGCTCGACGAGCTCCTCCCCCGCCTCGAATCCGACCCCGGCTTCACCCACTTCCAGCTCGACGGGCAGATGGCGGTCGTCGACGACTACCTCGGGCTCCGACCCGGGGCGAAGGACCGTCTGCGGCACCTCGCGTCGACCGGCCGCCTGTCGATGGGGCCCTGGTACGTCCTGCCCGACGAGTTCCTCGTCTCCGGTGAGACCCACGTCCGGAACCTGCAACGAGGGCTTCGACGTGCCGAGGACTTCGGCGGCGCGATGCAGGTCGGCTACCTGCCCGACATGTTCGGCCACATCGCGCAGATGCCGCAGATCCTCACCCAGTTCGGCTTCGCCGACGCCGTCGTCTGGCGTGGTGTCCCGTCGAGCGTGCACAGCCCGGCGTTCCGCTGGGAGGCGCCCGACGGATCGTCGGTGCGCGCCGAGTACCTGCCCGCCGGCTACGGCAACGGATCCGGGCTGCCCGACGACGCCGCCGCGGTCCGGCGCAAGATCGAGACCTTCCGGCTCCTGTTCGGCGACCTCGTCGGCGACCCGATCCTGCTGATGGCCGGGATGGACCACGAGGTCCCGCCCCCGCACCTCAGCTCGGTGGTCGCGGCGCTGAACGCCGAGGAGGCGACCCGCGAGGGTGGCGACGTCTACGAGCTGCGGATCTGCTCGCTCGCCGAGCACCTGGCCAGCTCGCCACGCGCAGATCTGCCGGTGATCTCGGGAGAGATGCGCTCCGGTCACCGGGCGAACGTGCTGATGGGGGTCGCATCCAACCGGGTCGACGTCAAGCAGGCCGCTGCCCGCGCCGAGCGCACACTCGAGCGGATCGCGGAGCCGCTCGCAGCGCTGTGGCTGTCGGACCCCGACCACGGCGGCGATCCGCAGCGCTGGGCACCGGTGTTCGACCTCGCCTGGCTCGACGTGATCCGCAACGCGGCGCACGACTCGATCTGCGCGTGCAGCCACGACGAGGTCGTCGATGCCGTTCTGCACCGCTACGCCGAGGCGACCCGGCTCGCCGAAGGCGTCGCGGACCGTGCGGTTGCCGCTGCCGCTGCCCGGATGGCCGCTGCCGGCGCGACGGTGCTCAACGCGACGCCGCGGACCCGCAGCGGCATCGTCGAGATCGACCTCCCCGGCGACGGGCCGGATGGTGCCGCCGACGACGGATCCGATGCTGCGGTGCTGCAGATCCTGTCGAGCGTGCAGGCCACCGACGAGCTCGACGGCGCTGTCGGCGCCGACGCCTCACGGCGCGTGCTGGCGATGACCGGTGAGGTGCCCGGCTACGGCTGGGCCCGCTGGCAGCCGGTCGCACCGGATCGCCCTGTCGCGGCAGACGGAGATCTCGGCCTCACGAACGGGCTCGTGACCGTCGTCGTCGACCCGACCGACGCGACGTTCTCGATCGACGCGATCGGCGGGTTCGGCCGACTGGTCGACGACGGCGACTCGGGCGACACCTACAACTGGTGCCCACCCGAGGTCGACCGGGTCGTCGACGCTCCGAGTGCCGTCCGCGTCACCCGGACCGAGGTCGGACCGCTGCGCGGCCGGCTCGTCGTCGAGGCCACCTACCTGCTGCCCGAGCGCTGCACGATCGACGGCCGTGACGACATGACCACCGGATGGGCCGGCGGCGAGATCTACCGGCGCGTGGGCGAGGTCCCCACCGTGATCACGACCACCATCGAGCTGCGTGCCGACGATCCGGCGGTGCGCGTCACCACCGCGTGGGACCAGCGATCGAGGGACCACCGACTGCGCGTCCACCTCCCCGTGCCGACGCCGACGGACCACAGCGAGGCCGAGGACGCATACGCCGTCATCCGGCGACCCCTGTGGATCGAGGGCGGACCCCACGAGTGGGGTGTGCCGACGTTCCCGTCGCGGCGCTTCGTCCGCGCCGGCGGGTTGACCGTCACCCACGAGGGCCTCTGCGAGTACGAGCTCGTGGACCTCGCCACGCCCCGCGGCAGGCCGGTGCGGGCCGGTTCCGACGAGCTCCCCTACGGCGTGGCGCCGCCCAGGGGGACGACCGCGTCGACGCTCGCTGTCACCCTCGTCCGCTCCACCGGTTGGCTCTCACGAGGCCCGATGCCGTCACGGCCGATACCGGCCGGACCGTTCGACCGGCTCGACGGCTCACAGGTCCTCCGGCCGTTGGAGCTGCGCTACGCGCTGCAGCTCGACGCCACGCCGGGCGCCCTCGACGGGCACGCGCTCGCGGATCACGTCTGGAACCCGTTGATCCCGGTCGTCGCCGCAGGCGGCGGGGACCTCGGCGATAGGGGCACGATGCTGGAGATCACCGGTCTGGACCCGGTTCCGGTGGAGGGTCCGCCGCGGGCGCCGATCGCGCTCGACGCGGTGCTGCGCGACCAGGACGGCCGGCTCGTGGTCCGTGCGCATTCGACCGGTGATCGCCCCGCCGTCCTCGCCATCCCGGGCACGACCGGCTCGCTCGTCGACCTGCGTGGCGAGGAGATCGCCGAGTTCGACGACTCGACCGAGGTGGCACCGCACCGGATCGTCACCGTCCGCCTGGACCGATCCGGCTGACCTTCCGTCGGGTGCACCGCTCACCCCAGCGGCTCGACGCGATGCCGATGGGACAGACTGTGCACATGTCCACCGACGCGCTCCCGACCGACGCGGCGCTCTCCGCCGGGGACGCCGACGGACTCCTCGCCTCGACGGTGCTGACCGACGAGGGCCGCCAGGATCCGTATGCGGCCTACGCCCGGTTGCGCGCGGGTGGCGGACGGTGGGCGACCGCCTTCGGCGACCTGGGCCTCGCCGGCTACCACGACTGCCTGGAGGTGCTCCGCCACCCTCGTCTCGGTCGACCCGAGCCGGACATGGAGCTCCCGGTGGGGATGAGCGGTCGCGCCCGCGAGGTGGACGGCGACCGCGCGACCTCCATGCTGTTCCTGAACCCGCCGGACCACACGCGCATCCGTGGCCTGGTCAGCCGAGCGTTCACGCCGAGGCGTGTCGAGGCGCTGCGGCCGCAGATCGAGGCGCTGCTGGCGCCGGTGCTGGCGTGCTTCGCGGACCACGGCGGCGGCGACGTGATGGCCGAGCTCGCGATCCCGTTCCCGGTGGCGGTGATCAGCGAGCTGCTCGGCGTGCCGAAGGATGGCAACGAGCACGTCCGGCCACTGGTCCGCGACGTCACGGCGTTCATCGACGCTGCAGCCGACGACGCCGCACTCGACCGGGCGGAACGCTCCGGTGAGGAGCTCCTCGCCTACTTCAGCGACCTCATCGAGGCGAAGCGCGCAGACCCCGACGACCGGCTGCTCAGCGCGCTGATCGAGGTCGAGGAGGCCGGCGATCGGCTCAACCACGAGGAGCTGCTGTCCAACACCCTGCTGCTCTACGCGGCCGGGTTCGAGACGACATCGAACCTGATCGGCAACGGTCTGCGCCTGCTGCTGATCAACCCCGACCAGATGGCGCGTCTGCGGGCGGATCGCTCCCTGCTGCCGTCCGCGATCTGGGAGATGCTGCGCGCCGACTCGCCGGTGCAGCTCAACAACCGTGTCGCGCTCGGCGAGGTCGAGCTGTTCGACCGGATGTGGCCACGGGGTGCGTCGTTCATCGTGCTGCAGGGCTCGGGCAACCACGACCCGTCGGTCTACGACGATCCATCCCGCTTCGACGTGAGCCGGTTCACGTCGCCCGACACGCCACCACCGCTCAGCTTCGGATGGGGGGCGCATCACTGCCTCGGAGCGCACCTCGCCCGCGCCGAGGGCGAGATCGCGTTCGGCGCGCTCCTCGACGCGTTCGCGTCGATCGAGCTCGACGTCGACGCGATGGCCGACGGACGCCCCCACTACCGGCCGAGCTTCACCCTCCGCGGGCTCGACGCGCTTCCTGTGCGGGTCGGGACGAGCTGAGCGTCACTCGCCCACCGGCGGGGCTGCCAGCAGGGCGTCACCGGTCGATCCGACGCCACGCCACGCGGCGTCCAACCCGGGCGCCGCGACGACCACAGCGTTGTCGTCGTCCTCGCCGCCTGCCCTGCCCGAGCCGTCGCCGTCGCTGTCGCCGGCACCGACCTGCCACAGGATCGCCGGGCGTGCTCCGTGCCACCGCACGGCCACACCCACGGGGCCCCAGGGGCTCGCGACGCCGTGCGCTTCCACGACCTGGCCGTACCACGTGGGGTCGTAGGACGACAGCAGCAACGGGCCCTGCGCTGCGTCCGGGGTGAGGCCGTCACGCACGAACAGGTCGAGCAGGGCGTTGGTCCGCGCCGCGAGCTCCGCGGCGTCGAATCCGAGCGAGCCGACCGGAACGGTGGAGGATCCGTCGCCGCGGACCAGCTCCAGGTCGGACCGTCCGCGGGTCGACGCACCGGTCCAACACGCACGCACGGCAGCCACAGCATCGGCGCCGGATCCCGAGGCGACGGCCTCACGAGCTGCGAGGGCGGCGGCGACCGTCGATCGGCCGACATCGTCGGATCCACCCGATCGGCCTGATCTGCCCGGTCGGTCCGGTCCACCAGTGGCGGTCGGCGGCCGACGGGAGGACGACGGCGACGCTGGCTGCGCCAACGACGCGGCGACCGCCGCGGCGTCCTCCGCGACATCCGGTTGACCGATCGCACGGAGCGTCGGGATGAGCATCCGCAGGGCGCGACCGGCCGAGGTGCGAAGCTCCTCGGTGAGCCCGCGACCCTTCCTCAGGCGACGCACCGCGACCGCCGCCGGGGCGAGGAGATCCGCCACCAGGTCCGAGTCGCCGTCGGTGTGTCCAGCGAGCGCACCGCCGACCGCGTGCAGGAGTGCGACGGTGCCGTCGCTGCGGTCACCGAGGCGAACCTCCCCACTGAGTCGCTGCGCTGCGGCCAGCCCACGCGCGATCGGAGCGAGCGCGTCGGAGGCACCGACGCGCGCCATGGCTTCGGCCACCTCGGCCGCCCGCACCGCTGCCGGCGGCCCCGCCGGACGCCGCCGCTGCCGGTCCAGGCACGCTCCGACCTCGTCGGCTCCCGCGAGCCGGAGCATGGCTGCCGCCCACCGCAGCCCGTCGTCCCAACCCGGCTCGGGAACGACCAGGCGGAGATCGTCCGAGACGTGCGTCGACCAACCCCTCGCCACCGGATCGGCATCCGGGGCGCTCCACGGAGCCGTCGGCGCCGGGCCCCCACGCCGGGGCGACCGGGCCGCGGAGGGGACCGGCAGCAGGGCCCTCGCCACGGCGGTGTGTGTGAGCGGCAGCACGAACGCGACCTCCACATCGCCGTCCGAGCCGGTCACCTCGACGGGCCCGGATGCATCATCACCACGTGCCAGCAACTCGGCGACCTCGCCGCGGCGACCCACCACGACCCGCGAGGCCACCTTGGACAGCAGGACGCGTCCCCCGCCGTCGACGAGCACATCCGCGTCCGAGGAGCTCACCGTCCTCACCGATCCGGGACCGTCCAGCGTGACCGGCCGGATCACGAACGCGAGCCCGACCGGTACCGCGGTGCGGTTCTCGACCTCGAGGACCACACCGGGACCACGCCAGTCGCCAGCGGTCGCCTGCACACCGTAGGTCCGGGCCAGCACGTCGCCGCCGGGGACGCGCAACACGGTCTCGACGACCGGCGACGAGTCGATGCAGCGCTGGCGCACTGCGGTCTCACGGGCGGGGTGGTGCCAGCGGTCCTCGGCACCGATCCACCACTCGAGGCACCACGTCGCGTCCTGCAACTGCACGACACCGGCCTCGTCGACGTGCGCGAGCACACCCGAGTCCACCGTCCCCAGCGGCAGGAAGCTGCGCTCGGGCACCTCGACGCCGCGGATCGATGCCCGATGCAGCGCTCGGGGCTGCAGCGGGCGGGCCGGTGACTGAAGTCGGATCGAGACGTGGACGTCGTCGGGGTTCGCCATGGTGAGGTGCAAGGTTAGGGTGTTCCCCAGCCAGCGGTTCTGGGGCGCGGAATCGACAGGTTCTGTCGATTGCGACCCCTATGTTCCGGCCGGCGGCTCTGGTCAGTAGGCGAGGCTGTGGTGCTCGACGCCACCGGCCTGACCACGGATGAGGCCGCGGTAGGCATCCTGGGCGGTCGCACCCTCGTGGCACACCGCGTGCACCTCGGCGCAGATCGGCATCTCGACGCCGTACTCGGCAGCGAGCTCCATGACCACCCTGGACGTCTTGACGCCTTCGGCGACCATGTTCATGTCGGCGATGACCTCATCGATCGTGCGGCCCCGACCGAGCTGCTCGCCGACGTGGCGGTTGCGGCTCTGGCGGGACATGCACGTCGCCATCAGGTCACCCATCCCGGCCAGACCGGAGAACGTCGCGAACTGCCCACCCATCGCCTCGCCGAGGCGTGACAGCTCGGCCAGACCCCGGGTGATCACCACGGCCTTGGTGTTGTCGCCGGTGCCGAGACCGTCCGCCATGCCAGCAGCGATCGCGATGACGTTCTTGAGCGCACCGGCCACCTCGCATCCGGTCACGTCGGGGTTCACGTACACGCGGAACAGGTTCTGGTGGAAGATCCGCTGGAGCTGGTTCGCCACGACCAGGTCGGGCGTCGCGATGACGGCTGCCGCGGCGTCACCGGCGAGGATCTCCTTGGCGAGGTTCGGACCGGTCAGCACCGCGGCGGGATGGCCGGGCAGGACCTCGTTGACGATCTGGGTCATCCGCAGGCGCGTGCCCTGTTCGAGGCCCTTGGTGAGCGACATGACCGGGACCCACGCCCGGACGTGCTCCGCGCACTGCTCGAGCGCCGAGCGGAAGCCCTGCGACGGCACCCCGATCACCAGCACGTCGGCCGACTCGACGGCCTCGGCGAGGTCCGCTGTCGCTCGCAGCTCCGGATGGAGCTGGTGGCCCGGCAGGTACTGCTCGTTGGTGTGGCGGGTGTTCACCTCCTCGGCGAGCTCGCCGCGTCTCGCCCACAGCAGCGTCGGCACCTCGTGCGCAGCGAGGTGCGCCACCGTCGTCCCCCAGGACCCTCCACCGATCACCGCCACCCGGATGTGCATGGGCGACACCCTAGGTCCCACCCCCGGGGGCGGGCCGTCGTACGCTGCGCCGGTGTCAGCAACGGCTCCACCCGGCGATGCAACGGTCGTGGTCGTACCGGTGAAGGCCTTCACCGAGGCGAAGGTCCGTCTCGCCCGGGTGCTCGATCCGGCGACCCGCGCTGCTCTCGCGCGGGCGATGGCGGACCACGTGGTCGCCGCTGCGGCACCGCTGCCGGTCGTCGTCGTGTGCGACGACGACGAGGTCGCCGCGTGGGCGATGTCGGTCGGAGCTGTCGTCGATCGCAGCGACGGGCTCGGACTCAACGAATCGGTCGGGACCTGCGTGCGACGTCTCGCCGACGCCGGCATCGACCGTGTGCTCGTGGTGCACGCCGATCTTCCGTTCGCGTCCGACATCCAGTCGCTCGCCGATGCAGCCGACGACGAGGTCCTGCTCGTCCCGGACCGGCGTCGCGACGGAACCAACGCGGCGTCCGTGCCGACCGGTCGCGGCTTCACCTTCCGCTACGGCCCCGGCTCCTTCGACGCGCACCGCGACGAGGCAGCACGCGTGGCGCTCACCGTCCGCGTGGTGGACTCCGAGGCGCTGGGGTGGGACATCGACGAACCCTCGGATCTGGACGTGCCGGAACGGCTCGGCACGCTGCCCGTCGTGCTGCCCGACCAGGTGGACCTCGCGCGGTGAGCGACGACGTGGACCCGCTCGCGCCGGGCGGACCGACGAGCATCGATCTCCTGACGCCCGCTTCCGTGCTCGTGGTCGTCGCGCACCCCGACGACGCCGAGTTCCAGGCGGGCGCGACCCTTGCGAAGTGGGCCCGGACAGGTTGCGACGTGCACCACCTGGTGCTGACCGACGGGTCCCTCGGCACGTGGGACCCCGACCTGGACCCCTCGGCGCTCGTCGCCACCCGCCACGCCGAGCAGCTCGCCGCAGCTGCCACGCTCCGCCAGGGCCTCGGCGACGACACCCGCGTGCACCTGCTCGACCTCCCCGACGGCGAGCTCGTCGCGACGACCGGGGCGCGAGGTCTGGTGGCCGGGGTCATCCGGACCGTCAGACCGCAGGTCGTCGTCGGCCACGACCCGTGGAAGCGCTATCGGCTGCACCCGGACCATGCCGCGGCGGGCCGCCTGTGCGTCGAAGGGATCGTCGCCGCACGTGACCCAGGGTTCCATCGCGACCAGCTCGCCGCCGGGCTCCTCCCGCACCGGCCCGACGCCCTGCTGCTGTTCGAGGCGGACGTGGCCAACCACGCAGAGGCGGTGTCGGTCGAGGATCACCGGATCCGCCTCGCTGCGCTCGAGTGCTTCACGAGCCAGATCGCGACGACCCACCTCTACAAGGTGGACCGCGACCGAGCCGACGGCCCGGACCCGATGGACCCGATGGATGCATGGCGAGCGGACGAGCTCGATCGGCTCCGGGCGACGGGGACCTGGGCCGGCACCGAGCTCGCCGAGGCGTTCCGTCTCGTGGTGGACCAGCTCTGACCCTGACCTCCGTCGGTTGTCAGGTCAGTCGCCGCCGGAGGTGGTCGCGGCGGTCGTGGTCGGCTGGTCCGAGGGCGCCGTGTCACCGGTCTCGTCCGCGGAGCCGGTCCCGAGCGTGGTGGTCGTGACGGACCCGTCGCCACCGGCATCGGCGGAGGCATCAGGCGCGACACCGCCCGGGGCGAAGTCCTTCGGGTCGATCCGTGCGAGCACGTTGCCGATCACCCCGTTGAGAAACGGGGGCTCCGGCCGGGTCGGCCCGGAGTGCAGCACCGAGACGATCACGTCACCGACGACGAAGATGGCCCACTCCTGGACCGATGCCCCGCTCTCGTTCACGTAGGTCGCCGCCAGGAAGTCGTCCGCGATCGGCGGGTCCTGCGACGGATCCTTGATCCGGATCTTGACCTTGCCGTTCGCGTCGACCCGGTAGAACGACGAGCACTTGCCCAAGGCGTCGCGCACGTCGTTCAGGTAGGTCTTGGCCGACTGCCACTTGTCGACGTGGACGGCCTGAGCGATCACGACCGCCTGGTCCGTCACGTCGGAGAACACAGCGGACCGGATGTCGGAGGTCGGAGCCGGCAGCGTGATCCGCTCGCCGCAGAAGTCGCTCGAGAACATGCCGAAGCCGCCGAAGGTGGCGTCACCGGGCACCCACCCCTTGGGGAGGTCGCCGAGCGTCACGAGCGCCTGGTCGACGCCGACCTGCCCGGCGAGGGTGACCTGGTCGAGCCGCGGAGCGTTCGACTGGTCGAAGTTGACGAACGTCAGCGGGTACGCGACCGCCAGGCCGAACGCCGCGCCGCTCACCAGCAGCAGACCGGCGAGTGCGAGGACGCGGAGGCCCTGCGCCCGGAGGCGCCCCATGACCGAGCTCATCCCGTCATCCTGTCGCGTCGGCGGCCGCAGGTGGCGTCTCCCCGCCGAATCGACGCTCCCACCCGCTCAGCTCCTCGGCATCGAGCTTGCGGAACATCAGCGGCGGCGGAACGATCGTCGCTCCCTGCTGCAGCACCTCGTCGACGGCCCGGCCGAGATCCGAATCGAGGCACAGCGGGACATCGACCAGATCCGGGAACGTCGCTCGCAACCGCTCCGCCGTGGTCGGCACGAACGGCGCCGATGCCACGGCGTGCACGGCCACGAGACCGAGCGCCGTCCGCAGCGTGCACGCGGTCCGGTCGCGGTCGACCTTGATCGTCTTCCACGGCTCACGCTGCTCGAGGTAGACGTTGCCCTCCGCCCACAGCGCCCGCAGCGCGGCGGCCGCCTTGCGGAACTCGCGGTGCTCGAGATGGCCGGCGTAGTCGCCGAGGCGCTCCTGCACCCGCTGCGCCAACGCCACCTCCTCGTCGCCCGGCGCGCCGCCGTCGGGCACACGCTCACCGAAATGGCGGACGACCTGGGTCACCGTGCGGTTGACGAAGTTGCCGAACGTGCCGACGAGGTCCTTGTTGACGGCATCGCCGAACAGCTCCCAGGTGAAGCTCGTGTCGTCGGACTCCGGCGCGTTGGCCATCAGGTACCAGCGCCAGTAGTCCGCCGGCAACAGCTCCAGCGCGTCGGACATGAACACGCCCCGATGCTCCGAGGTCGAGAACTTGCCCCCGTAGTAGGTCAGCCAGTTGAACGACTTCAGCTCGTCAACCAGCTTCCAGTCCTCGCCGGAGCCGAGGATCGTGGCCGGGAACGACAACGTGTGGAACGGCACGTTGTCCTTGCCCATGAACTGCGTGTAGGTGACATCCGCTGCGCCGCGGTCGTTGCGCCACCAGCGGTCGAACAGCGCGCCGGCGTCCTCGGGGCCGGCGACGGCGTCCGCCCATTCGCGCGTCGCTCCGAGGTAGCCGATGGGCGCGTCGAACCACACGTACCAGACCTTGCCGGCGACCTCCGGGAAGTCGTCGGGATCGACCGGGATGCCCCAGTCAAGATCGCGGGTGATGCCCCGGTCCTCGAGTCCCTCGTCGAGCCACTTGTAGGCGATGGAGCGCGTGAGCTGCGGCCAGTCGTCCTTGGTGTCGACCCACGCACGGATCCGGTCCGCGAGCAGGGATTGGAGGAGGAACACGTGGTTGCTCGTGCGGACCTCGAGGTCGGTCGAACCGGAGATGGCGCTGCGCGGATCGATCAGATCGGTCGGCTCCAGCGGCTTGCCGCAGTTCTCGCACTGGTCGCCCCGGGCGCGTTCGTAGCCGCAGTTGGGGCATGTCCCGACGACGTAGCGGTCCGGCAGGAAGCGGTCGTCGGTGACCGAGAACACCTGGCGGGTGGTGCGGATCTCGGTGAACCCCTCGGCCTTGAGACGTCGGGCGAAGTGGTCGGTGATCCGGTGGTTCTGCGGTCTCGAGGTGCGCCCGAAGTGGTCGAAGCTCAACCCGAAGCGCTCGCAGAGGTCCTTCTGGACCTCGTGCTGCTGCGCGCAGTACTCGGCCACGTCGAGGCCGGCCTCACGTGCGGCGAGCTCCGCCGGGGTTCCGTGCTCGTCGGTCGCGCAGATGAAGAGCACCTCGTCGCCCGCGGCCCGACGGTACCGGGCGTAGACGTCGGCCGGCAGCATCGATCCCACGAGGTTCCCGAGGTGCTTCACGCCGTTGATGTACGGCAGGGCGCTCGTGATGAGGTGTCGTGGCATGCGTCGGTCCGGCTCCGTTCGGGAAGCCTTCAGCGTACCGGCGGGTCGGTGACCTCCCAGAGAACCGGCACCGATGGCCAGGCGGCGCGGAGGCGTGCGGCGAACTCGGACATCTCGGCGTCGTCGCGGTAGCGGTGCCGTGGCCAGAAGAACCCCTTGAGCCCGTCGCCACGGTTGCGGGGCACGACGTGGGTGTGCAGGTGCGGCACCGACTGCGACACGGTGTTGTTCATCGCGACGAACGTGCCGGCGGAACTCGTGCCGTCCTGCACCGCCCGGGCCGCATCCTGCACGCGCTCGAAGTAGGGCCCGACAAGATCCGGAGGCAGGTCGGTGACGTTGACGAGATGACGGGTCGGCACGACAAGCACGTGACCGGGGAACAGCGGCGTCCGGTCGAGGAACGCGACCGCCACGTCGTCGGCGGCGATGACGTGAGCAGCAGAGCGTCCGGCGACGATGTCGCAGAACGGGCACGACCCGCCGGCATCGGTCCCACGACCGTCGGCCATGTCCGACGGTACCCCGTCCTGGTTGAGGTTCGAGAAGCGACCTGGAAGGGTGACGCTGTTCACACCTGTGCCGGGACATCGGGTTCCGAGCCGAGCGGTGTCGAGTGGGGAGGTCCGTCATGCAGGGGTACGGATTGCTGAAGGGTGGGAGGCGTCGACACCAACGACGGCGATCCGCCGTATTGGCAGCGGTGCTCGCTGTCGTGCTCGTCGGCTCGGTCGCGGTGGCGTGCACTCCGACGCCGGAACCGACGACCGGGCGTGACCTGTCCGTCACGGTCCCCGACGGAGTCGGCGCGGTGATCGGATCGACGGCCACCTATCCGGTGACCGTCGCGAGCAACGGCACCGATGCGACGACCGGTCCGGTGGCAGTGACCGTCGTCGTGCCACCGGGACAGACGGTGACCGCCGCGTCGGGAACCGGATGGGACTGCGAGACCACCGCCCAGGAGGCGACGTGTCGCATCGCGGACGCGAACGTCGCCGCGGGAACCTCGCTTCCGGCGGTGCAGGTGAGCGCCTCGGTCGCGGACCCGACCTACGTCGCGCAGATCTACGGGACGGTCAGCTCCGTCGGCGACGTGAACCCGGCGAACGACCAGGCGGTCGGCGAGGTCACCGTCACACCGCCGGTGACCGGCGACCAGCTCTTCGTCCAGATCGCCGGCGCGCTCAACCTTCGCAGCGGCGGCACGATCACCTCCGGTGACGTATCGATCACACCAGCGGCATCCGGTGGGCTCGGCGGCGCGGATCATCTGGTGATCGACGCGACGGTCGGCACCACCAGGGTGCAGGCGGATCTCGAGCGTGGCTTCTTCACGCTGTTCAGCGGTCCGGTGAGCATCTGGGATCCACGTCTGCCTGACGGCGGCCCGGTCACGGTGCAGTGGCGCGGCGCTCTGTACGGGTTCGGGTCCACACCGTGGCGCAACCTGCAGGGCATGGCGCTCGACCTGCGGATCCCGAGCCTCGACGTCGGTGGCATCACCGGAGCCCTCGCCAACGGCATCACGTTCAGCCTGGCGCTGACCGCCGCGGACTACTCGCCCACGCCGGCTCCGCCGAACGATCCCCCGTTGAGCTACACGGGCAACATCCCGGGCCTCAACCCCAACTGGGACACGCCGGCACGGACGGTCTCCGGGGCGGAGACGACGCTGCCGCTTCAGATCCGACCGAGCGGCGCAGCGACCATCGGTCCGGTGACCGCGACCGTCGACCTGCCCGAGGGGCTCGACTACCTCGGCACCCGAAGCGGCTCGACGTGCATCGAGCTGCCGGCCGTGCAGCGACGGTTGCGCTGCACGCTGAACGAGAGCCTGACCGCCCCGCTGCGCCTGAACCTGCTCTCCGGTGTCGCCGGCATGGTGCTCCCGGTTCCGGTGCCGTCGATCGACCTGCGGGTGCGACCCACACAGGACGGCGTTCCCTACACGGTCAGCGCGACGATCAACTCGGCGAAGCTGACGCCGGTCTCGGCGACGACGACGTTCTCGGCGATGCCGCCGGGACCCGAGGTCGGTCTCACGATGAACGGTCCGGAGCAGACCTCGACCCTGTTCTTCACGCAGGGCAACGGTCTGAGCGGCAACCAGTACAACTTCGCCGTGGACAACGTCGGCACGCAGACCTCGGCCGCCAACCCGACGGTCACCCTCAACCTGCCCGCAGGGGTCACCTACCGCGGGGTCGGCAACGACTTGGTGAGCAACCCGCTGCCCAGCCAGCGCTGGGGTTGCAGCGCCGACGCTCAGGTCGTGACGTGCACCCGGACGCCCGGGATCTCCGTGACGGCAGGTCTGGTGAGCGCCCTGCCGTCGAGGTTCTGGGTAACGGTCGACGTCGCCACCGGATCCGGTCCGGTGAACGCGACGGCGTCGGTCGACTCCGGCGCCACCGACGTCAATCCCGGCGGTCCGTCGAAGTCGGCCACCGCGACGACGCAGGTCGCCGCAGCCGGCGCACCGACGTTCGACGTGTCGCTGTCCAACGGGGCGTTCACGGTGACGAACCGTCCGGTCCTGCAGGGCGGATTCAACTTCACCGTCGACCCGTCCGGTCGACTCGACGCCATCTCGGGCTGCGGTTCGTCCATGGACTTCCGCCCGGCGGTGCTGGCTGTACCGGTCGTCGGGCCGACGCTCGTCCCGGAGATCTACGCGAACAACAAGCTGTGCGTGAACGTCACCCGGGTACCGGGCACGAACAACTGGAGCGGTACGGTCAGCACCGACTTCGTGACCGCCCCGGTGTTCCTGCCGCCGCCGATCCCGCCGGAGATCCCTTTGCCGCCGGTCATCGGACCACGCAACGTCTCGGTCAGCGCGGATTCAAACGCGACCGTGGGTGGACCGGTGTCGGGCAGCGTGACCGGCTCAGCGGACGGTTCCAGCGTGCAGTTGGTCCTCAACGGAGGCGTCAACTTCACCACCAACTGGCGGATCACGGCGCCGGCCACGGTGGACTGCACGGATATCAACGCCTGCCCGTGATCGGGCGCTGAGTCCGACGTCCGCACCGCGCTGTCAGGGGGTGCTCATACGATCCGTCGTGTGAGCACCCCTCTGTACGGACTCGACATCGAGACCGACACCGCGATCGACGGGTTGGACCCGGAAGTGGCCGCCGTCGTCGCCATCGCCGTGGCCACCCCCGACGGCGACCACGTACTGCTCGGCGACGAGGCCGACATCCTCACCGGCGTCGACATGCTGCTCTCCACGCTCGGACCCGGTGTGATCGTCACGTGGAACGGCTCCCGGTTCGATCTCCCGTTCCTGGCGCGGCGCTCCGGTCGCCATCACCTCCGGACCGGCCTGCGTCTGTGGTCTGACCGTCAGCTCGCCGTGGAAGGCGACGTGTACCGGGGCGCCTGGCACGACCACGACCACCTCGACGGGTACCGGCTCTACCGGGCTGACGTCGGCCGCTCCCTACGTCTCCCTTGCGGACTCAAGCCCCTCGCCCGGATGGTCGGACTCCGGCCCGTCGAGGTGGACCGGAGCTCGATCCACCTCCTCGGCGACGCCGAGGTGCGCCGCTACGTCGCCTCCGACGCCCGCCTCGCACGGGAGCTCGTCCTGCGGCGATGGCCCACCGCCGCGCCGTTCGCCGACGGCTGTCACAGCCACGCGGCAGACTGATCACGAGCCACATCCGACCGCCCAGTTGCGACTCGGATCCCGGTCGGACCCACCGTCATGGGTTCCCCCATCACACCGGCACCCGCCGGTGCTGTGATCCGGCGTCGCCGTCTGCACGCCGGCAGGAGGAACCATGGCTTCCCGCTGCAACCGCCACCGACCCGTCACCGTGGCCCCGTTCGACGTCGGGAGACTCGACGTCACCCAACTCGACGCTGTCCTCTCCGTCATGGCCGGACTCGACGATCCGACGATCGTCCTCGTGCAGCCCGACGGCAACGATCACGCCCTGTTCGGCGTCCGCGAGCTGCCATTTGACCCACGCTGCATCGGCGCCGGCATGTTCGGCATGCGAGCTCCGGCCGGCACGGCCCTCGTCGGGCTCACCTTCAGCGGTCTCGGACAGCCGCTGCCCGGTGACCTGGGCCCGTTCGACCCGGGTTCGAACGACGCCTTCGACGAAGGGGCCGTAGACGCCGATCTGCGCCGCGTCGACGTCGTCGTCACTGCTGACGGGGCGACGGACGCACGGATCCACGACGACGACGGGTTCTCTGCACCGTCCGGCACACCGACCGGCGTGGTGATCGACGCGTTGCACCGGCTGATCGGCCTCCCGACCCCTGGCGCAACGCCGCCGCTCACCGAGCTGGTCGCCGGGCTGTGGATGGCGGAGATCCTCCGCATCTGCATCAGCGGGAGGCGGCCGGGCTGGGCGGAGGTGGTCGCCGCGCTCGACGGTGCAGCTGTCGGGAGCGCCCCGGACCGATTCACCGCGGCGACGCCGGCCGACGTCGCCGCGACCATGCAGCAGCTCACCGACGAGGCGTCCTGGCAGGACCTGCACCGTGCTGCGGCGATCGGACGCATGGCAGCGCCGGACCTCAGCGCGGAGGAGGCCGCGTGGATGGACACGGCGATGTTCGCGCGCTGGATGACCGAGTCGTTCCCGACGGTCGCCCTCGTCCGCGACGAGCTCCGCGTGATCGGCGCGCTCGATGTGCTCGACGGTGTCGATGCCGTCCTGGAACGCCTCGACCCGGTTCCGTGGTCGGCCTGCCACGACGACGAGGACGGCGACGGCGACGGCGACGGCGACGGTGGCCCCGTCGAGCATCTCGAGGCCGGATGACGGTCCACGTGGGACCGCTTCGCAGCCGCCTAAGGTGCCGGGGCGATGAGCGGTGTCACCTTCGACCACGTGACCAAGACCTTCGGAGACGTGGTCGCCGTGGACTCGCTGACCCTCGAGATCCTCGACGGCGAGTTCATGGTGCTGCTCGGGCCGTCCGGGTGCGGCAAGTCGACGGCGCTGCGGATGATCGCCGGTCTCGAAGAGGTCACCTCGGGGCTGCTCACCATCGGGGACCGGGTGGTGAACCACGTCCCGCCACGCGAACGCGACATCGCGATGGTGTTCCAGAGCTACGCGCTGTACCCGCACATGACCGTGCGGCGCAACATCGAGTCACCTCTCGTCGCGAACCGCTCGACGCGGGTCGATGCGGACGAGCGCCGCCGTCGCGTCGAAGACGCAGCCGACGTCCTCGACCTGACCCCCTACCTGGATCGCAAGCCCGGCGAGCTCTCCGGTGGGCAACGCCAGCGCGTCGCGCTCGCGCGGGCGATCGTGCGGCGTCCCGAGGTGTTCCTCATGGACGAGCCGCTGTCGAACCTCGACGCCAAGCTGCGGACCCAGACACGGCTCGAGCTCGTGGAGATGCACCGACGGCTGGGGACCACGATCGTCTACGTCACCCACGACCAGGTCGAGGC
>CAYSCB010000011.1:7226-21103 GCA_964429335.1 uncultured Aquihabitans sp. | reverse complement strand
GCGAGGTGACCACCAACCAGTCGTAGGAGACGGGACCGGCCAACGCCTCGATCAGCGCGGCACCGCCGTCGGCGGGGTCGAGGATCTCGATCGTCGGAGCGGCGACGACGTCGGCTCCTGACGCGACGAGGCGATCGAGCAGACCGCCTGCCTGCTCGGACGCCCGGGTCACGACGACCGTGGACCCACGGAGCGGACGAGCGTCGGATCCGGTCACGACGAGCTGCGGCTCACGTGTCGCCCGCCGCACCGGGGTCGCCCGCCGCCACCAGCGACAGCAGCCGTCGGGCGAGAGCAGCACCGACCGCTGTCGGCTCCGCGCCGATCTCCACGGCGTGGTGCACCCGCACCCGTCCGTGGCGATCCGCGGTTCCGCCGAGGATCCCACGGATCCGCAGGAGCCCGTCGTCGATGATCTCGCCGTGCGCGCCGGCCGGCAGCGTGCAGTCGCCACCGAGCTCGGCCAGGAACGCCCGCTCGGCGTCGACGACGGTCCGGCTCGGTCCGTGTTCGATCAACCGCAGCAGAGAGCGCAGGGGTGCGTCGTCGATGCGGCACTCCACCGCGAGGGCACCCTGCGCGACCTGCGGGACCATCAGCGTCGCCGGCAGCACGTCGTCGACGCGATCGGCCAGACCGAGGCGCTGGAGCGCGACCGCAGCGACCACGACGGCGTCGACGCCGTCGGTGTCGGCCACCGCGAGGCGGGTCGCCATGTTGCCACGCAGCTCCACGAAGCGGAGGTCCGGCCGCAGGTGCGCGAGCTGCACCCGACGACGGGCGGATCCCGTCGCGACCGTGCCGTCGGTCGGGAGGTCGATGAGCCGGTGACCGACGAGTGCGTCGCGTGGGTCGCCGCGCTCGGGCACCGCGGCGATCACGAGCCCGTCAGGTGTCGCCGCCGGCAGGTCCTTCGCCGAGTGCACCGCCACGTCGGCACGACTGTCGATGACCGCAGCCTGCACCTCGGTCGCGAAGACGCCCTTGCCGCCGATCTCCGACAGGGGCACGTCGGTGCGGCGGTCCCCCTCGGTGCTCAGCGCGACGACCTCGACCTCGCAGTCGGCATCTGCTGTCCGCAGGAGCGCCGCGACGTGATCGGCCTGCCAGCGCGCGAGCGGGGACGCCCGCGTCGCGATCCGGACGCGCACGGGAGGGCTCAGCCGTCGACGTCGACGTCGACGGCTGAGGGGGCGACGTCCGGCTCGGTCAGATCGAACAGGTCACGGATCGACGCCGCCAACCGGTCACCCCGGGACGAGCCTGCCGCGTCACGCAACCGGACCGTCGGCTCGTGCAGCAGCTTGGCGACGAGTCCCCGGGTCATCGCCTCCACCGCGTCGCGCTGCGCATCGGTCAGCTCGCTCAGACGGGATCCGGAGCGTTCGAGCTCGACCCGGCGGATCATCTCGGCACGTTCACGCAGCGACGTGATCACCGGCGCCGCCTGCCGGCTGTTGGTGACCGAGGCGAACCGCCGGAGCTCCTCCTCGACGATCTCACGCACCGCGACGACCTCGCGGCGGCGCGCTGCGATGCCCGCGTCGGTGAACGCAGCGACGGCATCCATGTCGAGCAGCTCGACGCCGTCGAGCCCGCCCACCGCCGGGTCGACGTCACGCGGCATGGCGATGTCCACCATCACCAGCGGCGAGTTGCGCCCTGCCAGGACGGGTCGAACGAGATCCGTCGTCACGACAGCGTCCGGCGCGCTGGTGGTGGTGAACACGACGTCGACGCCGGAGAGCGCCCCGGGCAGCTCGTCGAGCCCCGCGGCGCGCACCACCACGCCGTCACGGTCGACCGCGAGTCGGGCGACGAGCTCTTCGGCCCGCTCCGGCGTCCGGTTCACCACGACGAGCTCGGACACGGCTGCGTCCGCCAGGAACGATGCGACTCCCCGACCCATCGCTCCGGCACCGACCACGACGGCACGGGCTCCGGCGAGCCCGGCGCGGGCGCCGGCGGCGGTGCAGGAGTCGGTCACCTCCGGTCGAGCGCCGCAGCGGACCTCGGCGAGGCGCTCGCCGGCGAGGATCACCCCCGCCTGGGACACCGAGGTGACGTGGCGTGAGATCGAGGTCTCGGTCCGGGCACGCTTGCCGACACCGAGGGCGTGGCGGAACAGGAGGTTCAGCCCCCGCCGGGCGGTGCCCTCACAGCGGGCGAGGTCCCAGGCGCCACGGACCTGACCCAGGATCTCGTGCTCGCCGGGAACCGCCGAGTCGAGCCCAGCGGAGACCTCGAACAGGTGTCGGACAGCGTGGTCGTCGTAGTGGACGTAGAGGCGTTCCGCGAACTGCTCCGGTGGCAGGAAGGTGAGGTCGGAGAAGAAGTCGCGGATCTCCGCGTACGCCCCGTGGAAGCGCTCCGCGACCACGTACACCTCGGTCCGGTTGCAGGTGGCGAGCAGGACGACCTCGGACGTGTCGCTCCCTGCATCGAGTGCGTGGAGCAGCTTCGGCAGGCGGTCGCCGTCGATCGCCATGCGTTCGAGCAGATCGAGCGGAGCCGTCCGGTGGTTCGCTCCTACGACGACGATCGACACGCCTGCGGGCGCTCCTTCACTCAGGCCGGTCGGGCGCCGTGGGGCCCTCGGAACAGCCGGCTCGGACCGCACCAGCATGCAGCGCGGAGCACCGGGTCGCCAGTCCATCCGAGCGATGCCTGCTCCACGGCGGATCGCCGGCGAGACCTCCGGGCTCAGCCAGCGGAGCGGTCGGGGGTCGAGCGGTCCTCGTGGAAGGCGAGGATCTGCAGCTCGACGGCCAGGTCCACGTCGCGGACCTGCACGCCTCGGGGGACGTCGAGCACCGTCGGGGCGAAGTTCAGGATCGACGTGATGCCGGTCGCGACGAGGCGATCGGCCGCCTCCTGAGCAGCTGCCGGAGGCACCGCGATGATGCCGATCGCCACGTGCTCGGTCGCCACGAGCTCCGACAGCTCGTCCTGGTGGCGGACGGTCAGGTCGCCGAGTCGACGACCGACCTTGGCGCGGTCGACATCGAGGACGCCGACCACGGTGAAGCCACGGTTGGTGAACCCGGCGAAGGACGCGAGCGCCGATCCCAGGTTGCCCGCACCGACGATCACGCAGGGCCAGTCGTGGTCCAGGTTGAGCTCGCTGCCGATCTCGACGAGCAGGTGCTCGACGTCGTAGCCGACCCCACGGGTGCCGTAGGAGCCGAAGTGCGACAGGTCCTTGCGCACCTTCGCAGCGTTCACACCGGCGAGGTCGGCGAGCTGCTCCGATGACACGGTGGCTCTGCCCTCGGCGTGCAGGTCGAGCAGGCAGCGGTGGTACAGCGGCAGCCGCGCGACGGTCGCCTCGGGGATCGATGCTCGACCGGACGCTGGCATCCATCGACGGTAGCCCGCTCGTGCACCGATTCACAAAGTCGGTCGTCGCCTGTCGGGCCCGCCTGTCGGGCCGCCGCGTCTCGCACCAACCCTGGCCGGAGCGACATGCTGGTCGGCGTGCACGACACCGGACCGGGACCGCTCCCGTGACCCTCGCTGCTGCGACCGGAGCGATCGCGACGTTGATGTCGGTCGCGTTCGGCCTGTCGACGCTCGACCGGTGGGTGCGCCGGCACAAGCCGCACGAGCTGGCCTGGACCGTATCGCTGGGGATGTTCGCGCTCGCCTCGTTCTCGTACTTCGTCGCCGCCGCGATTGGCTGGGGCGAGGCGGACTTCCGTTCCTTCTACCTGTTCGGGGCGATCCTCAACGTGCCGTGGCTCGCGCTCGGCACCGTGTACCTCCTCATCGGTCAGCGCGCCGGTGACCGGACCCGCTGGTGGCTCACGGTCATCAGCGCGTTCTGCGCCGGTGTGGTGATGACCACCCCGCTCCTCGACACGCTCGACGTCGCCGGCATCCCATCGGGCAAGGAGGTGTTCGGGGTCGGACCGCGGGTCATGGCTGCGGTCGGCTCCGGTGTCGGGGCGCTGGTCCTCATCGCCGGTGCCCTCTGGTCCGCGGTGTCGCTGCTCCGGCTGCGCAGCCGGCCCGACGTCGCCGCGTCCATGCCGATCCCGCCGGGCCGGCTGGCGCTCACCAACGTGCTCATCGCCGTCGGGTCGATGGTGCTCGGAACCGGCGGGACCATGTTCGGCACCGGGGATCAGATGGTCGACTTCGGCATCTGGCTCGCTGCGGGGATCTCGATCCTGTTCGTGGGGTTCCTCGTGTCGAACCCGTCCGGGACCGGCGCATCGGCCGCGCCGAACTCGCCGTACTGGGCGGAGCTGTACGAGCTCGCGACGGCTCCCTGAGGCCCGCGCCCCCCGTCGTCGGGGTCGGTCCCCGTCAGGTCAGGAGTCGGCGGATCACCTTGCCGCCCATGCCGCGGGGGATCTCGTCGACGAACCACACCTTGTTCGGGCACTTGTAGTGGGGCAGCCGATCCGCGCAGAAGTCGATGACGTCGTCCTCCTCGATCGACATGCCGTCGCGGGCCTTGACGTACGCCTTCACCGACTCCCCGGTGTGAGGGTGTGGGACACCGACCACCGCGCAGCCTTCGATGGCCGGGTGCTCCAACACGACCTCCTCCACCTCGGCCGGGAAGACGTTGAACCCTGACACGATGATCAGGTCCTTGGCCCGGTCGACGAGGAAGAGGTAGCCGTCGTCGTCGACGACCGCCACGTCGCCGGTGCGCAACCAGCCGTCCTCGGTGAGCACGCGGGCGGTCGCCTCCGGGTCCTCCCAGTAGCCGGCGAACACGTTCGGGCCCTTGACGAGGAGCTCGCCGTGGTCCCCGACGAGGACGTCGTCGCCCTCGGGGTCGACGATGCGCACCTCGATGCCCGGCACCGGCAGGCCGACGGACCCCCGCGGCGTCGATCCCTGCACCGGAGCCGCCACCACAGGTGAGGCCTCCGTCAACCCGTACCCCTCGTCCAGGTGCAGGCCGAAGCGCGCCTCGATCGCCTGAGCGACCTCGACCGGCAACTTGGCCGCGCCGGAGACCGCCCGACGCACGCTCACGAGCTCGTCACCGGTGACCCCGGGCAACCCGGCGAACGCGGCCCACATCGTGGGGGGACCGGCGATGGTGGTGATCCGGTGCTTGACGACGGACTCCAACGCCGAGACCGGGTCGAAGCGCTCGATGAGCAGGACCGCTGCGCCGACCATGAGCGACAACCCGAGCATCACGTTCAGGCCGAAGATGTGGAACATCGGCAGCAGGCCGAACACGACGTCGTCGGGCTCCTGCACGCGGTCGTCGGATGCCAGCACCTGGCGGAGGGTCATGTAGAGGTTGCCGTGGGTGAGCATCGCCGGGCGCGGCGCACCGGCGGTCCCGGAGGTGAAGATCAGCACCGCGAGGTCGTCCGACGAGCGCTCGATGACGGGGCCGGGCTCGTGTGCGAGGAGGTCGTCGAGCTGCAGCCCGAGCGGCCCCGGCTCGAACCCGGCGCCCATGAACAGCCGCACCGCCGGCAGCGTCTCCCAGTCGATCGCACGCAGCGCGTTGCGGGCCGTCGGCGTGGCGACGATCGCCGCGGCGCCGGACTCGCGCAGCTCGTGCGCCATGGCTGCGGCCGGGTTCGTCGGGTTCAGCGGGACGGCGACGAGCCCAGCGCCGAGCGCGGCGAGGTACGACACGACGAAGTACCAGTTGTTGCCGGCGATGATCGCCAGCCGCTCCCCCGGTTCGAGGCCGAGCTCGATGAACGCGCCCCGCAGCGCTGCGACCTGTCGTCGGAGCGTGCCGTAGTCGGTCGACTGGCCCCGACTGATGATCGCAACGGCTTCGTCGGGGTGGGGATCGATGATCGACGCCAGGTTCATCGGCGGCGAGGGTACCCCGGAGAGCACCCGACGCGATGACCTGAGCTACCGGATCACGCACGATCTCGGGGGGATCCGACCGCTCAGCCCACCACATCCCCCAAGTTCGGGAACGACGCACGACGTTGGGGGGAACCGACCGCTCAGCCCACCACATCCCCCGAGTTCGGGAACGACGTGTGAGTGGGAGGCGTGAGCTCAGCGGGGGGCGAGCACCACGAGCTGCAGGAACGTGGCGCCGAGGATCACGAGCAGCAGGACGACGATCGCGATCGTCGTGTTGCGCCTCACGGCTGCCGCTCCTGCACGCCGGCGGTGTCGTCACCGCCGCTGGCGCGTCGGCTGAAGGTGACCGACACGGCCTGGGCGACCACGGTCGTGGTGTCCGCCCCGGCACCCGGTCGGATCGTGACCGCGTCGCCGGCGTCGATGCGCAGGTCGAGCGCGGCGGAGCCCTGGCGCGCCGCGAGCGCGATCAACCCGTAGCTGTCGACGACGAGCGCCACGGCGCCCTCGGCGATCTGGTCGAACGCGGTGACCCGCCGCACCGCTCGACGAGCACCGTCGATGACCAGCTCGAAGTGGTCCACTCCGTCACCGAGCTCGTCCAGCTCCTCGGGGTCGACGTTGAGCTGGGCGTTTCCGTAGCGGTCCACCCACAGCACCTCCGCGACCAGCGCCCCGTCCTCCTCACGTGGGATCGGGAGCACGCCGGGGAACAGCGTCGCCACGTCGAGCTCCTCGCCGAGGTCGGTCAGCGGCACGCCGTTGCAGAGGTGCGCGGCGGCCGGCGCGAACACGTCGCGTCCGTCGAATAACGGCCCGAGCGCCGGGAGCTGGTGCTCCGGATCGTTGAGCCACACCGCCCG
Organism: uncultured Aquihabitans sp.; assembly: GCA_964429335.1. Taxonomy (GTDB): domain Bacteria; phylum Actinomycetota; class Acidimicrobiia; order Acidimicrobiales; family Microtrichaceae; genus Dermatobacter. The sequence continues at coordinate 14,429 of CAYSCB010000011.1, read as the reverse complement.
GGTCGCGCCACCCAGCATGCCGACGGCGGGGGCGAGCACGCCGTTGTCGGGACCGATGAACACCGCCCGGCCGTCGCCGACCTCGACCGCGATCGGTCGTCGATGGGTGCCGACGCCCGGGTCGACGACCGCCAGCACGACGCCCGGCGACAGGTACTGGACGCTGCGGGCGAGCGCCAGGCCCGCGGCTCGGATGTCGTAGGGCGCGACGCCGTGGGTGATGTCGATGATCGTCGTGCCGGGCGCGAGCTGGTGGATGATCGAGTGGACGACGCCGACGAACTCGTCCTGGTAGCCGTAGTCGGACAGGAACGAGACCGTGTCATAGGAGGGTCGGTCCTCGGGATGCTCGGCCACGACGTGGACCGTACCCCGCGCGGGGCGCGGGGGCGTCAGCCGCCGAGCTCGGCCGAGCGTGCCGCCGCGGCCGCCACCGCGTCGATCAGCGCTGCGCGGACGGCTGCGGACTCGAGCCGGTGCAGGCCGGCCGCGGTCGTCCCTCCCGGTGAGGTGACCGCCGCGCGCAACGCCTCGGGTCCCTCGTCGGACCCGGCGAGCAGGCGTGCGGCGCCGAGCAGGGTCTGGCGGGTGAGCCGGTCGGCGACGTCCCGCGTCAGCCCCGCCAGGACGCCGGCGTCGATCAGCGCTTCGGCGACCAGGAACACGAAGGCGGGTCCGGAGCCCGACAGCCCGGTCACCGCGTCCATCGACGACTCCGGCACGCGCACCACGGTGCCCACCGCGCCCAGCAGCCCCTCCGCCCACGCCAGGTCGTCATCGTCGGCTGCCCTGCCCGCGCAGATCGCGGCGGCGCCCTCGCCCACGAGCGCCGGCGTGTTCGGCATCGCACGCACGACCGCGGTCCCGGACCCGGCGGCCTCTTCGAGCGCAGCGGTCGACAACCCGGCGGCGATCGACAGCACCCGGCGCAGACCCGGCGACGCCGCGGCGGCGGAGCGCAGCGCGTCGATGGCGTCGGCGGGCTTCGTGGCCACGACCACAGCGTCGGCCGGACCGGGTACCGCCAGGACCGTCAGACCCGGCCGGGCGGCGAGGAGCTCATCACGTCGTGCCGACGAGACCTCGACGACCGCGAAGTCGGCGAGCGGACGGCCGGCGTCGATCAGGCCACCGAGCAGCGCGTCGGCCATCCGACCGCCACCGAGGAACTGCAGGGCGACCACGGGATGAGCGTACCGGGCGGGGCGCGAAGGACACCGCCCCGCCCGGCTGCGCCGGCCCTGGACCCGGATGGCGTGAGCGACCGAGGATGCTCGGCCACCCGGGTCCCTGCCGGGGAGACGAGGGACGTGACCGCTTCCCCAACGGCCCGGCGCCCTCGCAGGAACGACCGTACGAAACCGATGGACCGGTTGTCATCGGGGACCGGTCCCCGTTGACAACGTGCAGCGCGTCTGCCTCAGGCGCGGAACCGCGAGCCGAAGCCGATCCGCATCGCCGGACGGAACAACCGCTCGACGACCGCCCATGTCGAGCCCAGCAGCCGGTCCACGACCTCGGCGTCCACCCACACCGCGGGGACCTGTCCGATCACGTAGACGGCGTCCTCCTCGCCGATGACGAGCGTCAGGTCCGGCAGTTCGGCGTTGCGCCGCAGCAGCCACCCGTACAGCTCCGCTTCGTCCTGCACGGGTGCGGGCATCAGGTACGTCTCGACATGCAGGTTCCGCTGACGCAGCTCGAAGCGCACCGTGAACACCGACCGCGCTTCGCCCTGGACCCTCACGAACCAGCGGCGGATGCCGCCTTCGTCGTCACGGACCACCGCCTCGACCGAGGGGTCCTCGTCGAGGTGGCCGGCCAGCCACCCGTCGATGCGGGAGGCGAGCTCGTCGAGCTCCGCCGTGCTGAGCGGACGCTCGGCACCGATCACGCGCAGAGCACCGGGGTCCGGACCGCGAGGTCCGCGTAGGAGCGGCGCAGCCTCGCCGCCGTCGTCGACCACGAGTAGCGGCGTGACCCCCGCGCCGCCTCGGCACCCATCCACGCCGCGCGCCCCGGGTCCGCGAGCACGCACTCGACCGCCCGGGCGAACGATGCCGGGTCGCGGTCCTCGACGAGGAAGCCGCTCACGCCGTCGTCCACGAGGGTCCGCAACCCGCCGACCGCTGCTGCGACGACCGGGACGCCGCAGGCGGCCGCCTCGAGAGCGACGAGGCCGAAGCTCTCCGAACGGCTCGGCACCACGACCACGTCCGCGGCCCGGTACCAGCTCGACAGGAGGTGGTGCGGTTGCGGGGGGACCAACAGGACCCGCTCGGCGAGCCCGAGCCGGTCGACGAGCGCCACCACGCGCTCCATCTCCACCGGTCCGTCGAGTCCGCTCGGTCCGCCGACAACGACCAGCCTCGTCCGCCGGTCCGCGAGCCGAGCCAGCGCCTCGACGGCCACCGTGAGGCCCTTGAGCGGTTGGATCCGCCCCACGAACAGCAGCGTTGGGCGGTCGTCCAGTCCGAGCGCCGCACGGGCACCGGCGCGGTCGCCCGGCGAGAAGAACGCCGGGTCCACACCGGAGGGCACGAGCTCGAGGCGCTCCCGCGGTGCTCCGTAGAGACGGACCAGCTCATCGGCCTCGACGGGGTTCGACACGCAGATCGCGTCGCAGCAACCGATCACGTCCGCCTCTGCGACCTCGCGGACGACCGGTTCGGTGTCGCCGGCCTCGGCCTTCACGCGGGCGAGGGTGTGGAACGTGGCGACAAGCGGGAGGTCGAGACGGTGCTTCAGCGTGTGGCCCGCGACCGCCGACAGCCAGTAGTTGGCGTGCAGGAGGTCGACCGGTGCCACCTCCAGGTCCGCCGCGACACCGTCGGCGAACTCGTCGATCACCCCGGGCAGGTCCTCCTTGGCGAGAGCGACCGGCCCCGCCCCGACGTGGACCACCTCGAGGCCCGGCTCGACGGTGATCCGCTCCGGCAGGTCCTCGGTCCAGCGCCGCACGTAGACGCGGACGTCCACGCCGGCCTGGGCGAGTGCGGCGGAGAGCTCACGCACGTGGACGTTCATGCCGCCGGAATCACCCGTGCCCGGCTGCGCGAGCGGCGAGGTGTGCATGGACAGGACGGCGACGGAACCCACGTTCAGATCAACTCACGACGACGCAGCGCATTCCCGACGGGTCTGCCACTCACCCGAGGACCGGTTCGTCCACGTCGGCGTCCGCACGGGGCGGGGCACCGGCGTCGTGCTCGTTCTCGCGCCGGAACGACTGGTAGATCCGCACCAGGGTCTTCTTCTGCTCCTCGGTGATCGTCGGATCGCGACGGATCTCGATGATCGGATCGACCCGGTCCGACGGCTCCTCCAGGATGCCGGCCCGCACGTAGAGCGTCTCGCTCGAGATCTCGAGCGCGCGGGCGATCTGCTGGAGGATCTCGGCGGAGGGACGGCGGAGGCCCCGCTCGATCTGCGACAGGTAGGGGTTGGAGACGCCGGCGGCCTCCGACAGCTTGCGCAGCGACATCTGACCGACGTTGCGCTGCTCGCGGATGAACTCGCCGAGCTCGTGCCACCGCCGGTCGAGATCTTCCTTCATGGCCCCCGAGGGTAGCGCGACGACCGCGAACCGGAGTTTCGCACCGGCAAGCGCGGCCCCGGGGCGGGCACAGTCAGTTCAAGAGGTCATCGACCGATGCGCCGGCCCGGTACCGCGACACGATCTCGTCCTGGACCCGGTCGATCCGCGCGTGGATGTCCTGTCGTGCCGCCGACAGGCGACGCTCCAGATCCGCGATCGACGACGCAGCGGCGCGCAGCTCGCCGTCGGGCACGTTCGACAGCTCACCGAGCAACGCCGGCCCGAGGATCGAGTCCAGCTCAGCGACGATGTCGTCGGCCCACGCCGGCGGGTCGAGGTCCTGGCCGGGTCGCGGGAGGCCCGGACCACGGGTGTGGGCCGCGAGCGCCGAGGGCAGCCGGTGCACCAGATCCGTGTCGGGGTCGTCGGCCGCCCGCCGTTCCAGCTCGACCGACACGGTGTCGAGTCGGCCCTGCACGATCCGCCGCGCGTAGGACAGACCGTTCTCGACCTCCTGGTAGTCGTCGCGGACGGTCCGCAGATCGGCGAGCGAGCACGCGGACAGCTCCGCCGGCTCGTCGATCGTGATCAGCGCTTCGACCGAGATCTCATCCACGAGCGGCAGGCTAGCGATCCGGGCCCGCGTCGCGGTTCACGTGACCGCCCAGACCGCGGCGAGGAAGACCGGCGCCGCGACCACGTAGGCATCCAGCCGTCCGACGGCACGGCGGCGGGCGTCGGGATCCGGCAACAGCGCGGACGTGACCCACTGCCCGAGCGGACAGGCCACGGCACACGCACACCCCACGATCGCCGCCGCGGCCGTGTCGAACGGCGGCGCCTGGAAGATCGCCATCGTGAAGGTGACCGCAGCGAGGCCCACGATCCCGGTCACCGGTCCCTCGAGGAGGCTGGAGGACTCCGCTGCGCCGATGTGGTAGCCGGCGTCGTAGAACGACACGGCGGCCACCAGGAAGATGCCGGCCCAGACGCTGGCCGCCGTGACCAGCACGACCGCCGTCGCAGGGATCGTCGGCAGGAGCACCGCTGTGGCCATCGCCGCCGCCTCCGAGCCGGTGAGATCGATCGCTCCGGACCGCGCAGCGACACCCACGACGACCAAGGCCGTCACCACGAGCCCGAGGATCCCGCCGGCGAACCCCGTGCCCAGCGCTGCGGCGATCGGCGTCGACACCGACAGGACCATCGTCCCGATGACGACCATCGGCGGCGGCATCGACGCCGCGCCGGCGAGCGTCGACCACCAGGCGATCACGACCTCCCGACCGGCGATCACCGCCGTGCAACCCCAGAGCAGGGCGGTCGGCCACCGGCCCGCGGTCACCACCGCGAGCGCCACGAAGAACCAGAGGATCCCGAGCCGGACGCTCGGCCCGGTCATCGACGGACGTGGTGAGAGCCGCGCGACCGCTCGACGCAACCCGCGGACATCGGCGGTCGTTCCGCTCGACGCTGTGTCCCGCCGGGCCGCCTGCCGTGGCGTGCGTCGCACGACCGCCTCCGCCGGCATCGATCCGACCGCACCGGCACCGGCTCCCGACGGATCCGGGCCGGCGCCGGTCCGATCACCCACCGGACACCGGGGGGAGGACCGCCACCTCGTCGTCGTCGGCCACCGGGTCCGACCCCACCGCGGGTTCGCCGTTCACCCAGATGCGACAGGTGGACAACACCGCTGTGAACCGGTCGCCGTGGGTCGATCCAGCGGCCTCGAGGACCTCGTCGACGGTGGAACCCGGGAGCCGCTCGGACGCGGTCCCCGCAGCATCGCGGGCCTGGGCGAAGAAGCGGACGACGGGCACCGCAGGAGGTTACTCCGGGTCCAGAAGCACCCCCGGGTCCGCCGCCGTCGCGGCGCGGCTACCTTCGCCGGCGATGACGCAGCTGCTCGTGATCCGCCACGGCCAGTCCGAATGGAACGCCGACGGCCGCTGGCAGGGCCAGGAGAACCCGCCGCTCACCGACCTCGGCCGAACGCAGGCACGCGCCGCTGCCCGGGCCATCGGGGCGATCGACGCGTTGTACGCGTCGCCGCTCGACCGGGCGGTGACGACCGCGTCGATCATCAGCGACGAGCTCGGCATCGGACCGGTGATCACGTTGCCGGGTCTGATGGAGCGTCACGCGGGTGAGTGGCAGGGGTTGAACCGCTTCGAGATCGAGGACGCCTTCCCCGGCTACCTCGCGGACGGTCGCCGCCCTCCCGGGTGGGAACCCGACGCCCAGGTCGAGGCACGCGTCCTCGGAGCGTTCAGGACCATCACCGAGGAGCACCCGTACGGCACCGTCGTCGCGGTGACCCACGCCGGTGTGATCTTCGCAGCCGAGTCAGCGCTCGGCGCCACCTGGGAACGGCTCGCGAACCTCGGCGGACGCTGGTTCTCCCGGACCGGGGATCGCTGGAGCATCGGACAGCGCGTCCACCTGCTCGTCGACGAGACGATCCCCGACCAGCTGTGAGCCCGAACCCGGCACCGCGCCCACGACGCTCGCATCCGACCCGTCGGCGACGGCGAACCGGCCGTCGTCGATGATCGACGCCACCTGAGCGGCCGCCGCGTGACCGCCCAGCGCATCGACGTCGATGCGGTCGAGCCCCGACATCGCCTCCTCGACCGCTGCGAGGTCCCGCTCGAGCATCTCGAGCTCCTCGAGTTCCTCGGTCTGCGACGTCTGCGACGACGCCGTCTCCGGTGGGGTGATCGTCTGCGTCGCATCGGGCTGGTCGTGATCCACGGACGGCGAGCGTAGCGGCGCCACCCGGTACGCTCCTGGGCCCGGTGCTGACCTGTCCCCCGATCCCGACCGCCGTTGCGCTGATCGGCGCGACCCGGATGGTGCCTGCCGCTCAGCTCGCTGCGATCCAGGCCGACGTGCTGGTGCGGTCCTTCGTCATCGCGCTCGTCGTCATCGCACCGCTGTGGCTGTACCGCCGTCGTCGCACGGCTCGGGAGCGGCGCACGTCCACCGTCGACAACGGCGACGGGACGACCCCGCCGTCGGCGCCTCGTCTCGAGGACGTGATCGCCGGGATCGACAGTCTGGTTGCGACCGTCGACGCCGAGGGGGCGGCGTCGCTGACGATCCCCACCGGGGTCACCGTCGACGGCTCCGAGATGGACGCGGGGACCGTCGACGCGCTGGTCCGCGACGCGCTCCGACGCAGCGGCCTCGTCGCTGTCGCCGAGATCGACGGACCGGCCGGACGTACGCTGGAGTGCCGGCCGATCGGCCGGACGCGCCCATGACGTCACCACGACCCCTGGAGCACCCGTGACCGCCCCGATGACCACGACCGGCCCGATGACCACGACCGGCCCGGCGACCTCGACGGTCACGATGACCGACGAGGAGCGCGCGACCGAGGACGGCCCCGTCGCCCACATCGTGCGGACGTTGCCGGGTGAGGACGCCGCGGCGAAGGTGCTCGCCGCCCGGATCGAGGGGACGCCGATCGAGGCGCTCTGCGGCCACGTGTGGGTACCGTCGCGCGACCCGAAGCAGCTTCCGGTGTGCCAGCGCTGCAAGGACATCTACGGCATGTACCGGGACGTCAACGACGGTCTCGACGAGACCCCCCGCATGTGAGCCACGTCCGTCGACACCAGTCGACCGCACCGTGGACGGACATGTGGACGGACATG
>CAYSCB010000011.1:0-7126 GCA_964429335.1 uncultured Aquihabitans sp. | reverse complement strand
CGGGGAGGAACGTCACGTGAAGGCCGTGGTCACCGGAGCGAACGGCTTCCTCGGCGGACACCTGGTGCGCGCGCTGGTGGGCAGGGGCGCAGAGGTGCGCGCCGCGGACGTGACACGCGGGCCGGCGCTCGACGGCCTCGACATCGAGTTCGCCGAGATCGACGTCCTGGATCCGGCGAGTCTGCGGACCGCGTTCTCGGGATGTGACGCGGTGTTCCACCTCGCGGCGATCATCTCGATCGTCGGCGATCCCACCGGTCACGTGTGGCGGGTCAACGTCCAGGGTCCGCGGAACGCGACCGCTGCCGCGCTCGAGGCCGGTGTCGGCCGGTTCGTCCACTGCAGCTCGGTGCACTCCTTCGACCTGGAACGCTGCGGGCCGTCGCTCGACGAGACCGGTCCACCGACGACGCATCCGGACTCGCCGGTGTACGACCGCTCGAAGCGGGCGGGCGAGGACGAGGTCCGCCACGTCGTCGCCGAGGGCCTCGACGCGGTCATCGTCAACCCCACCGGCATCATCGGCCCCGAGGACCTCGGCCCGTCCCGCATGGGCGAGACCGTGCAGCAGTTCATGCAGCGCAAGATCCCCGTCGGGGTCGGCGGCCAGTTCGACTTCGTCGACGTGCGGGACGTCGTCGACGGGATGCTCGCCGCGCACGAGCACGGTCGGACCGGCGAGAACTACCTGCTGTCGGGCACGCGGATCAGCATCAAGGAGCTCGGGATGCTCGTCGAGCGCTACTCCGGGGCGCCGGTGCCGTCGACGTCGGTCCCGCTACGCCTCGTGAAGCCGCTCGCACCGCTCGTCATGCGTCTGACGAGGCGGGCGAAGACACCGATCTTCACGCCCGACGCCCTGCACGCGCTCACCCACTCCCCCGCGGTGAGCCACTACAAGGCCTCCTCGGAGCTCGGCTACATCAGCCGGCCGGTCCACTGGACGGTGCGCGACACGGTGGCCTGGTTCGAGTCGCAGCGAGGGCCGGGATGATCGTCGCGGTCACCCCGGTGTGCACCGCGTGCCGTGCACCTCGACGACGGTGCCGATGACCTCCCGTCGTGACGCCGCGACGGCCCACGACGCGTCGTGGCAGACGCCGACCCACCGCCGTCCGTCGTCGAGGTCCGCGACCACGAACGCCCGCGTCGGCACATCGCCGTCGTAGGTCGCGGTCGCGGTGACGACGGTGGCGACCCCGGTCGCGGTGTGGGTGCTGTCGACGACACCGGTCGCGACGGCGGCCTCCGCCGCGCAGTCCGCGACGAGCAGCTCCGCCGGTGGCCGTGCTCCCCAGACGGTGATGCCCGGCTTGGTGAGCAGCCCCGACACCGTCGTCACCATGCCGAGCGCCTCGGGACGATCACGGAGACGGCGCACCACCTCGGCGGTCGCCTGGTAGGTGAAGTTGTTGAGCGGACCGCCGGCGAAGGTCATGCCCCCGGTGACCGTCGGCGTCGCCCGTGGGTCGAGTCCGAGCTCGCGCTGCTGCACCCGCACCGCGACCGGGAAGCAGCTGTAGATCTCCTGCACCTCGACCTCGGCCAACGGGCGGCGGAGGTGTGCGGAGACCGCGTCGCCGAGCACCCGCATCGCCGGCCAGCGGTGCATCTCGGTCCGTTGCGACAGCGCCACCGCGTGCGACGACTCGACGCACGCGTGCGGGAACACCCACCGGTCCGACGGGACGCCCGCGGCGCGTGCCGCCGCGGCCGAGCACAGCAGGAGCGCTGCCGCCTGGTCGACGGCCCACTGGCTGACGTGCCACTTGGCGTACGGCGACGCCAACGGCCGGTTGCCGGGGCCGGGCACCCGCAGCTGTGCCGCGGTCCGGGGTGTCGGGAACGCGGCGAGCGGGTTGCGGGTCGCCACGTCGTTGAACCGCGCCCACAGCGCCGCGATGTCGTCGAGCTGCGCGTCGAACGACTGGCTCTCGGCGTGGCCGAGCGCGTTCTCGATGCAGGCGTACTGCTCGACCGGTGACCACATCCCGGCCTGCACCTCGGCGTCAGCCATGATCTCCCCCTCGGGCGACCAGCGCTCGTCGGGGACCGAACCGTCCTGCGGGGTCTCGACGATCGCGGTGCCGGCACGCTGGGCCGCCTGGCTGCTCGCCATTCCCTCACCACCGACGACGAGGGCGACGTCGATCTCACCGCGTCGGATCCGGTCGAGGGCGACCGCGACCGGTGCGGTCTGCGGCACGCCGATGTCCGCGCGCACGGTCCGGGCGTCGACCGCCCCGACACGACCGGCGACGATCCGCGCCGCGTCCGGGTAGCTCCACGTCCCTTCCGGCACGGCCACCATCGCCGCGTCGGCCACCAGCCGTCGCGCTCCGGCGTCGTCACCGGCGGCGAGGGCGGCGTCCACCATCAGCTCGACGGCCTCGATCGCAGCAGAACCGTCGACGGGTCGGTGCGCCGTGCCGACCCCGACGAGGACCGGGGTGCGGGGATCGATCGGTGCCGCCACGGCCGGCGACGCTACCGGTCGGCGGCACCTCCCCCAGGTGGTCGGATCGTCACGGTGCGGTCGCGCACCCCAGGCGTGTGGATCCGCCGCCACCGACGCTGTGGGCCACGATGCAGACCGAGGCACCCGTCGGCGCGGGCACCGACGACACCTCGTAGCCGTGCTCGGCTCCACGGCGGTGCACCGCGTCGACGTCGGGACGCACCGTCGCGGCCTCAGCCACGACGACGGGGTTGCCCGCCACGTAGACGCTGACCTTGACCGGCGTGTCGACGTGCGCGTCGAGCGCCCAGCCGAACACCGCCACGGTGCCGGCACCACCGGTGATCGCGTCGAACGCCCCGATCGGTGAGTCGGCGATCCGCTGGGCGTCGGTGCGCACCAGGGTCCGGGCGGCGCGCAGCGACGAGTAGGCGTTGACGACCGAGCCGTCGGGTCGCCGCAGCTCGAAGTGCAGGTGCGGGCTGGTCGACTCGGCGTTGCCGGAGTCGCCGACGTAGCCGATCACCTCCCCGGCCTTGACCCGCTGACCCTTGACGATCCCGTCGGCGAACGCCCGCTCGTAGACGTTCGATCCGTCGTCGGTGCCCGGCGCGTCGTTGTTGAGGTGGATGTACGCGTAGCGCCAGCCGTCCGCGTCGGTGATCGTCAACGAGTTGCCCGACAGACCGCTGTTCGACCACGTCAACGACGTGACGGTCCCGTCGGCCGCCGCGACCAGCGGTGTGTGGCGCGCCGCCATCACGTCCTGACCCTGGTGGGTGCGCCCACCGGAGCGGGGCGCACCGAAGGTGTCGCTGTAGCTGGTCCGTCCGGCGACAGGGAACACCATCTCCCGCTCGACCGGACCGACCGGTCCGACCGGTCCGGTCGGCGCCACGGAGCGGGGCGGGGCCGGCGCACACGCGGCAGCGAGGGCGACCAGCGCTGATGCGACCCCGATCCGGGCGAGGGCACGGGGGCACGGGCTCATCGAGGGGACGCGCATGGCAGGGGTGATCGGCACCCCGGGCGGAAACCTTGACGGCCACGTAGCTTGACCCGGGCTCCCGGTCCCGGAGCCCTCACAACCGAGGAGACGTCCATGACCGACGCCGTGGAGATCGACACGCCCGCCGACGGGGTGCGCCGCATCACGCTGAACCGTCCGGAGAAGCGCAACGCCCTCAACCACGCGGTGCGCGGCGGGGTCCTCCGGGCACTCGAGGACGCCGACGGCGATCCGTCGGTGCGCGTGTCGATCGTCCGCGGCGCCGGCGAGTGCTTCAGCGCCGGCTACGAGCTCGGCGACGGCAACGTCGGACAAGACCCGCCGTACTTCACCGCCGGCGGCGAGGGGTGGTGGCCCCGGCACGTGACCGACGCGTGGATGGGCATCTGGGACCTCGCGAAGCCGGTCATCGCGCAGGTGCACGGCTGGTGCCTCGCCGGCGGCAGCGAGCTCGCGACCGGCTGCGACCTCGTCTACGTCGCCGACGACGCCCGCATCGGCTATCCGGCGGTCCGCTTCGGGGTGCCCGACATGCAGTTCCACGCGTGGTTCCTCGGTCCCCGCGCCGCGATGGAGATGATGCTCACCGGCGACTGGATCTCGGGCACCGACGCCGTGCGGTTGGGCTGGGCGAACCGGGCCTTCCCAGCCGACCGGCTCGACGACGAGGTCCTCGCGCTCGCCGAGCGGATCGCGCTCGTGCCACCCGACATCGCCCAGCTCAACAAGCGGACCGTGCACCGCGCGATGGAGGTCATGGGGCTGCGCACCGCGATCCGTGCCGGCACCGAGCTGTGCGCGCTCGGAACCCATCAACGCAGCTTCGAGGAGTTCGTCCGCGGCGCACGTGGGCAGGGCGACGGCCGCGGGTTGACCGAAGCGCTGCAACGTCGCGACGAACCGTTCGGCGACTACCGGGCCGGCGACGCGTAGACCACGATCCACCCGGTCCGCAACGGATCCGAACCGAGATCCGCAGCGATGCTGAGCGTCCTCACGGCTCCGCGTCCGTCGCCGCACCACGTCGGGACGACGAACCTACGTTGAACGCCGATGAGCACCGCGGCGAGTCCGTCCTCCGTCGTCGAACGCCCCCGCCTGCGCCGCAACCCACGCGACCCCCGGTCCTCGATCGGCGGTCGCAGCGCGGGCACCGACCGGGCCGTCGGCGCGACCGCCGGCGGCGCCTCCGCGGCAGCGCTCCTGGCGTCGGTCGTGCTCGCACGCTTCACGTCGACACCCGCGAGGATCGGCCTGCTGTGCCTGTGGGCGGCGATGGTGGCCAGAGCGTTCGTGTGGGGCGCCCGATCACGACGACCGGTGCGGTCCGTCGAGGTCAGGCCGCCCGACCGCCCGGCACGACGACGCCGACTGCGGTCGTTCCTCATCACCGCCGCAGTGTGCGTCGCTGGGTCGGCGGTGGCGTTGGTGTTCCTCGGTTGGAGCGTCGTCGCTGTCGTTCCTGGCATCCTCGCGGCAGGTGCCACCGCGGCAGCCCGCTCGAGCAGCGTCTCGCTGCGCCCCAGCCGGCCGGTTCGCTGGATCCCCCTGCTGATCCTGGTGGTCGCGGTCCCGGCGCTGTTCTCCCTCGAGACGTCGCTCACCGCGAACAGCGCCGACTCCCTGTCGATCCGGGCCGTGGAGTGGTTGCGCGACAACGGTGGCGCCGGCGTGGTGAACGGCACCGAGCACTGGTGGTACACGAAGCACGCGCCACCCGTCGGTGGCACGCCGTCGACGGTGCCACCCGCACCCACCGGCACCGACCTGGCGGTGACGTTGCGACCGCTCACCTCACCTGCCACACCGCCGCTGCCCGGTGAGGGCCAATGGACGGTGACGGCCGGAACGCCGCAACACCCGGCGGTGGCGACGACCTTCCTGCGTCCGGATGCGACCCACACCTCCGTCGTCGTCGGCGTCATGCGGATCGACCCGTCGCTGGTGCGCATGCGACTGATCCCGGGCACCGAGCAGCCCGGCGGATCGGTGGCCGGCAACGGTGCGGTGCCGACCGACGACCGTGCGTCGCTCGTCGCTACGTTCAACGCCGGGTTCCGCATGAACGAGGCCAACGGCGGTTGGTTCTCAGCCGGCCGCACCGCCGAGTCGTTGCGCGACGGATCCGCGTCGCTGGTGCTGCGTGACGACGGCCGGGCCGACGTCGGGGTCTGGGGTCGGGACGACCACATGGATCCGCACGTGACCGCCGTGCGCCAGAACCTCGCGCTGATCGTCGACGGTGGCCGGCTCGTCCCCGGCACCCAGGACGCTGCGAACCTGCTGTGGGGCAAGACGCTCGGGCACAAGGTCCTCGTGAACCGCTCCGGCATCGGCGTCACCGCCGATGGCGCCCTCGTCTACGTCGGAGGTCCGGGCATGTCGGTGGCGACGCTCGGCCGGACGCTGATCGCCGCCGGTGCGGTCCGGGCGATGGAGATGGACATCAACACCGCCTGGGTCAACGCGTTCACCTACACGTCCGGTCCGACGGGTCCGGCCGGCACGAAGCTCGTCGACTCGATGACGCACGGGCCGGACCGCTACCTGCGCCCACAGACCCGCGACTTCGTCGACGTCACGCTCGACCAGCCCCACAGTTGAGCGGAGCGGCGTCGGCCTCCGACCGGTCGGACGGCGGTGAGGTCGGACGGCGGTGAGGTCGAGCTGTGGTGATCCGTGGGCCCCGTGGGGATCGAACCCACGCACTTCGGATTAAAAGTCCGCTGCTCTGCCAACTGAGCTAGAGGCCCGGGGCGTTCCGCGGAAGGTTCAGCGGAACGCTCGAACCCAGATCTTCCCACAGGCCGACACGAGGGCGATCTCTGAGCGGGAAAGGTCTCCGTCACGGAACACTGACCGAGACACAGGTCCGGTGCGCCGCAGACCCTCTACGGGATCAAGCACCCTTGCTAGCTGACCGTCGTTCCGTCGGGGAGGGCGACGTCGACCGCCGCGACCGGACCATCGGCTCTGACCGGGAGGAACGCAACGACCAGACCGCGGTTCGGCTTGATCCCATCCCGAGATTCGCGGATGAGACCCATCGCACGCAGGGCGTTGATGTCGCGCGTGATGGTCTTCGATCCCTTCCCCGCGTACTCCTCGGAGATGCGTCCCGAGACACGCCGGATCTCCGAGCGCGGCGTCCAGTCGCTTGGTGGGAGGTCGAGCGCGAGGTGCTTCTGTCGCCGCCGCGCCGGGGTCTCCTGATAACGGAACCGATCGTGGATGTAGTTCTCCCAGGTGACGTCGAGCTGGCTCGTCCGGATGAGGTCGAGCTGCGACCTGAGCTCGTCGACCAGTCCCGTCAGTGCGTACTCGACGAAGTCGGTGACCGGATACGGCGGTCGGCTGCTCCTCGCGAGCACCCGGTAGTGCCACTCCCGTGTGAGGTTGTAGTGGTCGGAGAGCAGGTGCGCAGCCGGGAGCGGCACCCCGGACTCGACGAGGACCTGGAACTCGATCAGTCGCGCCGTGCGGCCGTTCCCATCTCCAAAGGCGTGGATCCACGCCACGTACAGGTGCGCCAGCACCGCCTTCATCAGAACCTTCGTGAACGCGTACGGATCGTTCTCGCCTGCGATGAACTCGGAACCGTTGAGCCAGTCGCACAACCGTCGGAGGAGAAGCTCGCAGTCTTCAGCGGGGGCCCCTCG
>CAYSCB010000010.1:0-21324 GCA_964429335.1 uncultured Aquihabitans sp. | reverse complement strand
CGCCGAGAGAGCGAGCGGCGATCACCGAGCCGAGCCGGGCCATCTGCCGCAGGGCTGCGACCGGGTCCTCGAGGTGCTGCAGCACCTGGTGGGCGTGGACGACGTCGTAGCGGCCGTCGTGGGAGTCCAGCGTCTCGACGCGCAGGTCGAGGTCGGGGTAGGCCTCGTGGGCCTGGGCGATCACCTCCGGTGACGGGTCGATGCCGACGACGGTGCCCACCCGCCCGGCGAGGTCAGCGGTGATCGTCGCCGGCCCGCAGCCCACGTCGAGCAGCGCCTCGTCGCCGGACAGGTGCGGGAGCAGGTACGCGCAGGAGCTCTCCGCGGTGCGGACCCGGTGGGACCGCAGCACCGACTCGTGGTGGCCGTGGGTGTAGGTCATGGTTCGCTCCTCGGACGAGCTCGAAGTGCCAGGGGCTCAGCTGCGAGCCGGTCCAGGACGGAAGCCCTCGTCGCGCCGGGAGCCTCCGATGTCCGGCGAGCATCGTCGATGTACCGGGCACTCGGACGGATCAGCTTCGCGGCAGCCGCCTGTTCGCCGGCGTGGGCGCACCAGCCGACCACACGGCTGACGGCGAAGGTCGGGGTGAACAGCGACCGGGGCAGCCCGGCTGCGGCCATCACCACCCCGGCGTAGTACTCGACGTTGCTGGGCAGGGGCCGGTCCGGCTTGGCGGTTCTCAGCGCTGCGAGGATGTGTCCCTCGATCGCGACGGCACGATCCACCAGCTCGCCGCCCAGGGCCAGCGCGAGCTCCCGCAACAGCTCCGAGCGCGGATCACGGCTGCGGTACACCGCGTGACCGAACCCCATGATCCGTCGCCCCGCCGCGAGCTCTGCCGCCGCCCAGGCCGGTCCCAGCTCCGGGTCGCCGATCGCATCGAGGGCATCGAGCGCACGGCCGGGTGCTCCTCCGTGCAGCGGCCCGGCCAGTGCTCCGAGGGCTGCTGTGACCACGTCGACGAGGTCCGCCCCGGTCGAGGCGACCACGCGTGCGGTGAACGTCGAGGAGTTGAACCCGTGGTCGATCGCCAGGATCAGGTACTGCTCGAGTGCGCGGGCCGCGGTGGGGGTGGGACGCTCACCGGTCACCATCTGGAGGTACGCGGCCGCGTGGCCGAGGTCCGGGTCGGGTTCGACCGGCGCCAGCCCGAGGCTCGCCCGGTGGAACCCGGCCACGAGGACCGGCACCACCGCAGCGACCCGCAACGCCTGCTCCGCGCGCGCCTGGGCCGAGATGTCCACGAGCGGTTCGACGCCGAGATCGGTCGCCGCGATCGACAACGCCGCGCGGAGTCGCCCCAGGGTCGGTCCGGTTGCCTGGCTCAACGCCCCGAGCAGCGGCTCGATGCTGGGCGGCAACGAACGTGCGTCCGCGACGGCCTCGGAGAACGTGGCCAGCTCCGCGATGTCGGGGAGATGTCCGACGGCGACGAGGTGCCACACCTCCTCGAAGGTGCGGGTGCGCGCGAGCGTCGGAGCGTCGTGGCCCCGGTAGTGGTAGCTGCCGGCCTCGCCGTCCACGTCGCCGATGCCGGTGTCGGCGACGGCGACGCCGGTGAGTCCCGGAGGGACGTCGATCAGTCGGGTCGTCATGCCGTGATCGTGGAACCAACCGGCGGCAAGATCAACGTTGATCTGATCAACGTTGATCAGATCCAGTACGGCGGTCATGCTGGCGACATGAGCACGTTCGTGGGCAGCGCAGAGGCGACCAGGATCCTCGGCGTGCGGCCCGAGACGCTGTACGCGTACGTGAGCCGAGGACTGATCCGGCGACGGGTCGGACCGGACGGTCGCCGGTCGCTGTACGACCGCGACGACATCGAGGCGCTGTCACGTCGTGGTCGCAGCCGGACCTCGCCGCCACGACCGTCGATCGACGTCCAGGTGACGAGCGCGATCACCTGTCTCGACGAGCAGGGGCCCACCTATCGGGGCCGTCCAGTCGTCGAACTCGCCGGTACGGCCACATTCGAGCAGGTGGCGGAGCTGCTGTGGACCGGTGAGCTACCCGAACGCGCCACGAAGTGGCCGCCACCTACGATGATCGAGCGCAAACTCGTGGCCCAGGTCATCTCGGCCGTCGGCCGTCCGGGACTCGGAGCGTTGACCGCCACATCCACCGCGCTGGCTGAGCGCTATGGCGAGGATCCTCCGACCGTCGCCGCCCGCCGCCTCATCGGATTGGCTCCGGCCGCAGTCACCGGCCACGACGGCGGCAGGGGTAGCACCGCGCAGCGGCTCGTGCGTGCGTTGACCGGTCGTGCGGACCGTCGCACCGTCGAGGCCGTCGACACGGCGCTGGTGATGCTGGCGGACCACGAGCTGACCACCAGCACTCTCGCCGCACGGGTGGCGGCATCGGTGCGCCCGCCTGCATATGGTGCGCTCGCCACGGGCCTCTCCACGTTGTCGGGACGACTGCACGGCGCCGCTGCAGCGCAGGTCGCAGTGCTCCTGGCGGACGCCCGTGAGCACGGCGCGTCGACAGCGCTGGATCGTCGGTTTGCGGCCTCGGAACCCGTGGCGGGCTTCGGCCACACCATCTACAAGCGTCGCGATCCCCGGTTCGCTCCGCTCTTCGAAACCGTCGCCGACCTGCCGGATCCCGACGGGTGGGCGCCGACGATCGATGCCGTTCTGTCAGCCGCGGGGAACCGGGTACCCGTGGCACCGAACGTCGACTTCGCCGTCGGCGCGCTGCTCGTCACCGCTCGCCTCCCGGTCGACACGCCGCTGTTCGCCGTCGCCCGCCTCGCCGGCCTCGGTGCGCACATCGCTGAGGAGATGGACGAACAGCCGTTGCGCTTCCGAGGTCTGACCCGGCCGCGCCGCTGAGCGCAGCGGACTCTCCGTCCGGTCGCTGCGTAACGTGTGAGCCGATGATCGGAGACCCCATGCAGCGCATCACCCCGAACCTGTGGTTCAACCGCACCGCAGCAGAGGCCGGCGACCTGTACGCCTCTGTGTTCCCGAACGCATCGTCGGACATCACGATGCGCTACCCGACCGAGGGGCTTCCCGACTTCCAGCGGGATCTCGCCGGCGAACCGCTCGTCGTGGACGTGACGATCGGTGACTCGATGCTCCGGCTCATCAACGCCGGAGACGAGTTCCGGCCGAACCCCTCGCTGTCGCTCATCGTGAGCGTCGACCCGTCGTCCTTCGGCGACGACGAGGATGCCGCACGGTCCGCGCTGGACGCGATGTTCTCTGCGCTGTCGGACAGCGGCGAGGTCCGCATGCCGCTCGGTGAGTACCCGTTCAGTGCCCGCTACGGCTGGGTCGAGGACCGCTTCGGAGTGAGCTGGCAACTCATGTTGGTCGATCCGTCCGCCGGGCCACCGCCGTCGGTCGTTCCACAGCTCCTGTTCACCGGATCGACGCCACGTGCCCGGGAGGCGATCGACCTCTACACGAACCTCTTCCAGGACGCTGCCGTCGGCACGCTCGTTCCGGCACCCGACACCGACGCCGTGATGTTCGCGGGATTCACGCTGGCCGGTCAGCGGTTCTCCGCCATGGACGGCGGCACCGATCACGCCTTCACGTTCACCCCGGGCGTGTCGCTCGAGGTGGCCTGTGACGACCAGGCCGAGATCGATCGGCTCTGGGATGCGCTCTCCGCCGTTCCCGAGGCGGAGCAGTGCGGCTGGCTGGTCGACCGCTTCGGGGTGAGCTGGCAGATCGTGCCGAGCGCGATGGACGAGCTACTCACGCGGCCGGACGCCTACCGGCACATGCTCTCCATGAAGAAGATCGTGATCGCGGACCTCTGACGGTCAGCAGCACACGCGGGCCATGACCGAGCTGCAGGACAGGTTCCGGGCGGTGATCGACGACCTCGCGACGGGCGAGGTCGTCTCCTACGGCGAGGTCGCTCGGCGCCCGAGTCGTCGGGGCGACGCGGCAGCCGGACGCGGGTCACCGGCCCCGGCGGTCGGCAATACTCGTGGGCGTCATGGAACGGATCACGCGTCGGGCGCTCATCGTCGGCAGTGCAGCGGCCGGGGTCGCTGCGGTCGGCGGTGCGTGGAGGCTGAGCTCCGAGGGCACCGGTGGGGCCGCACACGCAGACCCTGCGAGCGCGACACCCCCGAAGCCCTCGACGACGGCGCCGGACCCTGCGCGTTGGATCGTCGAGGAGAACGCCAAACCCGGTGCCGCGGGCTGGCAGGTACCCGACGGGGTACCGAAGACGTGGGATGCCATCCGGGGATACGCGACCACCACGAGCGTGAACCGCGACGGCGACGTCTCGCTGCGGGTGAGCACCGGCGCGCCGCAGTGGAAGGTGCAGGCGTTGCGCATCGGATGGTACGGCGGGTCGGGGGCGCGGCTCGTCTGGGAGTCGGACTCCATGAAGGGCGAGCAGCAGGACCGTCCCGTGCTCGACACCGCCGTCGGGACGTGGACGGCTCCCTGGCGCACCAACCTCACGTTCTCGACCAAGGGCTGGCCCCCGGGCATGTACCTGCTGAAGCTCGTCGGCTCCGACGGCGGCATGTCGTATGTGCCGATGGTGGTCCGCGACGACGCGAACCGTGCCGCGCTGCTCGTGCAGAGCTCGGTGACCACCTGGCAGGCCTACAACGAGTGGGGTGGCAAGAGCCTCTACACCGACAACGGCAGCTCCGGCGGCAAGCCCGGCAACGCGGGTCGCGCGTCGGTGGTCACCTTCGACCGCCCGTACTACCGCAACGGCTCCGGGGAGTTCTTCGGCCGTGAGGACGGCGTCGTGATGTTCCTCGAGAAGCACGGCTACGACGTCACCTACTGGACCGACATCGACCTCCACGCGAACCCCGAGCGCGTGAAGGACCACCGGGCGCTGCTGTCGCTCGGCCACGACGAGTACTACTCGACGCAGATGCGTCAGGGCCTGGAGACGGCGCGTGACGCCGGAACCAACCTGGTGTTCCTCGGGGCCAACGCCATCTTCCGCAAGATCCGGTTGGAGCCGACCGACACCGGGCAGTTCCGCCACGAGGTCAACTACCGATCCACGAAGGACCCGGTGTTCCGCACCGACCCGTCCGAGACCACCGTGAGCTGGCGGCAGTCGCCGGTGAACAAGCCGGAGTCGGCGCTCATCGGCAACTATTACGAGTCGAACCCCGTCCAGGCCGACATGGTCGTCGTCAACACGGACAACTGGTTCCTCGACGGCACCGGCCTGCACCCGGGCGACAAGCTGCCCGGGCTCGTCGCCAACGAGTACGACCGAGTGACGCCGGAGGCACCGACGCCGACCGACATCGAGGTGTTCTGCCACTCGCCGGTGGTGTGCCGCGGCAAGCACTCGTTCGCCGATGTCACCTGGTACTCCCACCAGTCCGGCGCCGGCGTGTTCGGCGTCGGAACGTTCGAATGGGTGAAGCGCCTCAACGCGGATGTCGACGGCCACACCCCGTCCGCTGCAGATCCACCGGCGGCGATCCAGGCGGCGACGAAGAACCTCATGGATGCGGTGTCGGCCGGACCGGCCGGCCGGGCCCACCCCGCCCACCGCAACCTCGAGCAGCTCGGCATCCACCCCGGCTACGTCAAGGACCCGCCACCGACCTGACCGCCAACGCCGACTCGCTCGATGCGGACGAGCATCGCAGCCGACGGCACCACCCTGCCGGTGGCATAGGTGCTCAGGCGTGAGGCACTGGTACCGACGAGCCGTGCGAACTCCGCGTTGGTCACCCCGGACCGCTCGATCGCACGACGCACACGGGTGGCGACCTCGGTCCGCTCGTCCTGCTCTGCGTTCTGACGTGCCCGGTCGATCGCGAGTCGGAAGATCGCCGAGGTGCCGTCCGGGTCCCGGTAGCCGAGGTGGCGTTCGACCCGGCGCGCCACCGTCCCCCACGGAGCCCGGCGGATCTCGGCGAAGATCGGTTGCCAGTCGCCGACGAGTCCCCGGTCGACCGCGGTGGCGAGCGCTTCGAACGGCCACGTCGTGACGTCGTCCGACGGTGCGGCGTCGACGTTGCGGAACCGGAGCATCACGGTCCTCCACTGGTCCGGTCTGCTCCGCTGATCCGGAGCGCGAGCTCCTGGCAGACCTCGACGACAGCGGACCATTCGTGCCAGCGCGGTGCCAGAGCCCGATAGTGGGACAGCTCGTGGGTCACCTCGGGATCTCGTGGATCCGGTTCGGCCAGCGCGACGACCAACGACGTCAGCACCGAGCCCGTCTCGTCGGAGCGATCCGCGTAGTAGTCGTCGATGTGCCGCAGGACCTCGACCGCTCGATCGAGCCCAAGGTGGTCGGCCAACGCGACGACGTCGAGGTAGTCGCGGACGGCGTTGCGCTGTACGACGAGGTACGCCTTGACCCGCAAGGCCTCGTCAGCGGTTGGTGCGACCACGGTCCCGTCGCCGCCGAGATCGATCTCGCACGTCTCGAGCGGACGTGTCCGTCGCATCTGCCGCAGCCCCGCCTCGACGCCGCCGAGGCGGCCCATGATCGTGAACGGCGGCTTCGACGCGCGGACCGACGTCGCCCACCCCGCGGTCGCTTCAACGGCTTCCAAGACGGCGGCGTAGCGGTCGCTCAGGTCGGCCAGGACGTGGTCGTGGTCGAAGGAGTCGCGGTGTCCGGCGTGGTACGCCGCCGCGGATCCGCCGATCAGCACGGCATCGGGCACGACCTGCTGCAACCGTGCCGCAGAACGGAGGACCGCTCGGAGCGTCGGAGAGAGGTGAGCCACGCTGTTATCATAACCGATAATGTCGCCAGTTCCGAACAGTCGACCTGATCCGCAGGGGTCGGGGTAGGGTCCCGGAGCAGATGACGTACCGGACCATCATCGAGCCGTTCCGCATCCATTCGGTCGAGCCGCTGCGGATGACGACCCCCGACGAGCGACGCGCCGCGCTCGACGCGGCCGGCCACAACCTGTTCTCGCTGCGGGCCGAGGACGTCCTGATCGACCTGCTCACCGACTCGGGCACGGGCGCAATGTCGCGGGACCAGTGGGCCGGCATCCAACGCGGCGACGAGAGTTACGCCGGTTCGCCGTCGTGGTTCCGGTTCCTCGAGTCCGTGCAGGACCTGTTCCCCTTCGGCCACGTCATCCCCACCCACCAGGGACGTGCCGCGGAGAAGATCCTGTTCTCGGTGCTCGGCGGACCCGGCAGGATCGTCCCCAACAACACCCACTTCGACACCACCCGCGCCAACGTCGAGTTCACCGGCGCCCGGGCCGTCGACCTGGTGATCCCCGAGGGACGCGACCCGTCGTCGCTGCACCCGTTCAAGGGCAACATGGACCTCGACGCGCTCGACGCGTTGCTCGCCGAGCAGGGCGCCGAGCAGGTGCCGGTGGTGTTCGTGACGATCACCAACAACTCCGGTGGCGGCCAACCCGTGTCGCTGGAGAACCTCCACGGCGTCCGGGCGGTCTGCGACCGCCACGGCGTACCGCTGTTCCTCGACGCCTGCCGCTTCGCCGAGAACGCCTGGTTCATCCGCGAGCGCGAACCCGGCCACGCCGACCGCGACGTGGCCGACATCGTGCGTGAGATGGCGTCGCTCGCCGACGGCATGACGATGAGCGCCAAGAAGGACCCGCTCGGCAACATCGGCGGCTGGCTGGCGATGGACGACGCGGAGCTTGCCGAGCGGTGCCGCACCATCCTCATCATCACCGAGGGGTTCCCCACCTACGGCGGGCTGGCCGGACGGGACCTCGAAGCACTCGCGCAGGGGCTGCGCGAAGCGGTCGACCACGACTACCTCCGCTACCGCATCCGATCGACGGCGTACCTCGGCGAGGCGCTCGTCGCGTCGGGGATCCCGGTGGTGCAACCCATCGGCGGTCACGCCGTCTACCTCGACGCAGGACGGCTGCTCGCGCACCTCGACCCGCTGGAGTTCCCGGGTCAGTCCCTCGCAGTTGCGCTGTATGCCGAGGGCGGCATCCGGGGTTGCGAGATCGGCTCGGTGATGTTCGGGCTGCAGCCCGACGGCACGGAACGACCCGCGTCGATGGAGCTCGTCCGGCTGGCGATCCCGCGACGCACCTACACCCAGAGCCACATCGACTACGTGATCGAGGTCTGCGAACGCGTCGCGGGACGAGCGGAGGATCTGCCCGGCTACCGCATCACCTCCGAACCCCGACCGCTGCGGCACTTCACCGCGACCTACGAACCCATCGCCTGATCCAGACCACCGAGCCGACTGCCGACCGTGACCGACGACAGCGACGTCATCGCCGCGCTGCTCGCAGTGCTCGGACCGGCCGGGGTGATCGTCGACGACGACGTCGCCACCACCTACCGCTACGACCGTGCCGCGACCGTCGAGCCAGGACGGCCGCTCGCGGTCGTGCGGCCCACGAGCACCGCCGAGGTGCAGGACGTGGTCCGCATCGCGGCCGCGCACCACGTCCCGATCGTGACCCGTGGTGCCGGCACCGGCCTCTCCGGCGGGTCGACCGCGCTCGACGGCGCGATCACCCTGTCGACGGATCGGATGCGGGCCGTGCACGTCGACGCCGCGGCCCAGCTCGCGGTCGTGCAACCGGGTGCGCTCAACGCCGAGGTCAAGGCCGCAGCGGCCAGCAACGGCCTCTGGTACCCGCCTGACCCGTCGTCGTTCGAGATCTGCTCGATCGGCGGCAACATCGCCACCAACGCCGGCGGGCTGTGCTGCGTCCGCTACGGCGTCACCACCGACTACGTGGCGGGCCTCGAGGTCGTGATGGCCGACGGTCGCGCCGTGCGCCTCGGTGGCCGGACCGTCAAGGACGTCGCCGGCTACGACCTCAAGCGCCTGTTCGTCGGGTCCGAGGGCACCCTCGGGATCGTCACCGAAGCGACGCTGCGGCTGCGGCCACCCCCGCCGGCGACCACGACCGTCGTCGCCACCTTCGACGACGTCGTCGCTGCCGGTCACGCCGTCACCGGGGTGATGGCGGCGATGCGTCCGAGCATCCTCGAGTTGATGGACGCCGCCGCGGTCGACACCGTCGAGCGGGTCCGTCCGATGGGTCTCGCCGGCGTCGGGGCGCTCCTCCTCGCCCAGTGCGACGCGACCGAGGCGGACGGGCTCCAGCGGATCCTTCGAGATGCCGACGCGGTCGAGGTCGTCGAGAGCAGCGACGCTGACGAGGGCGAGATGCTGATGGCGGCGAGGCGCATGGCCATCCCGTGCGTCGAGCGCCAGGGAACGGTGCTCATCGAGGACATCGGCGTTCCGATCCCGCACATCCCCGACCTCATCGCGGCGGTCGCCGAGATCGCCCACCGGACCGACACGATGATCCCGGTGATCGGCCACGCGGGTGACGGCAACTTCCACCCGCTCGTCACTTTCGACGCGTCCGACCCCGCGGCGACCGAGCGGGCCGAGGGGGCGTTCGACGACATCATGCGCGCCGCGCTCGACCTCGGCGGCACCATCACCGGCGAACACGGCGTCGGCACGCTGAAGGCAACGCACCTACTGTCGCAGCTCGGGCCGGACGTGGCGGAGCTCAACCGTCGGATCAAGCAGGCGCTCGATCCCGACGGGATCCTCAATCCGGGCAAGTGGATCTGAACAACATCCAGACAGGAACAGGAGACGACATGGCCGACGGACCGAAGATCACGCTGGTGGGTGCGGGCGGCATGTCCTTCGGGCCGGGGATGGTCAACGACGTGGTCCACACGCCGGAGCTGCGGGGCAGCCGGCTCATGCTCCACGACGTGAACGAGGAACGGCTCGACCGCGCCTTCGCGTTCGCCACGAAGCTCAACGCGGCGAAGGGCGCGCCGGTGGTCGTGGATCGCAGCACCGACGCTGCGGCTGCACTCGACGGCGCCGACTTCGTGCTCAGCAGCGCCGAGTTCGGACGGTTCCGGCACTGGCACGAGGACTACGAGATCCCCAACCGCCACGGCGCACGGCAGATCATGGGCGAGAACGGCGGTCCGGGTGGGGTGTTCCACTCACTGCGCAGCATCACCAACACCATCAGCATCTGCGCCAGCGTCGAGAAGTACAGCCCCGACGCGTTCCTCATCAACCTCTCCAACCCGATGAGCCGCGTCACCCTCGCGATCTCGAGGGCAACGACGCTGCGCCACGTCGGCATGTGTCACGAGATGCCGATGGGCATCAACCGGCTGGCCCGCCGGATCCGGGTCAAGCCCGCTGACATCGAGGCGAAGGCGTCGGGCATCAACCACTTCACCTTCTTCACCGAGATGCGCCACCGCGTCACCGGCGAGGACCTCCTGCCCCGTGTGAAGGCGCACTTCGCGAAGCCGTTCTACGACTACTCGCCGCGCACCGTGTCGGTTGCCAAGTGGATGGACCACACCCTCGTCGGTGCCGGGATCCTCGAGTACAGCTACACGCCGCTCGTGGTCCACATGATCCGTGAGTACGACCTCGTGCCCTGCTCGGTCGACAGCCACATCGGTGAGTACCTGCCGTTCGCGTCCGACGTCGGTGACTGGAGGCCCGTGCCGATCGAATTCCACGAGCCGGTCATGCAGATCGCCGAGAAGGCGGCGAGCTGGGCCGCCACGACCTCGGTGCCGTTGCCGCTCGGGGCGTACGGCCACTCCGACGAGGAGGTCATCCCGATCGTCGCTGCGATGTGGACCGGAACCCCGAGACGCATCATGGCTGTCAACGTGGCAAACCGTGGCTATATCCCCGACGTCGCCGATGGCGCCATCGTCGAGGTCGGCGCGACCGTCGACGGCCAGGGCGTCCACGCGGAGGAGATGCCGCCGCTCGGTGAACCGCTCGCCGGATGGGTCCGAACCCAGACCGACCTCCAGGACCTCGTCGTCGAATCAGCTATCACCGGTGACCCCGACCTCGCCTTGCGTGCGATCGTCGAGGATCCCGCGTCGCCGTCGGATCCGGCCGCGTGCCGCGCCATGTTCGACGAGCTGCGCACCCTGCAGGCGGACCTCCTGCCGTTCTGAGCGGATCGAACCGGAGCGGTCGTGCCCGCTCGCTGTCAGACCCAGACGACGTCGACGTCGTAGCTCGCGATCGTTCGGTCGGAGGAGACGAGGGGGATCCGGAGCAGCCGGCTCTGCGCGATCAGGACCCGATCGAACGGGTCGCGATGGTGCGAGGGGAGTGAAGCGGCCTCCAGTGCGTGGAGGATCTCGACGGGGAGCGAGTCCGTGCCGGACTTCGACATGCGACTCGTCACGTACACCGAAGGCGGCTCGGGGAGGTTCAACTTCCCGAGGGCCGACTTGATCCCGATCTCCCAGGCGCTCGCGGCGCTCAGGAGGATCCGATCGGCGTGTTCGAGGCGATCGAGCAACTCCGGTGCGATGCGTGACGGATCGCTCTGGAGCCACAACCACACGTGTGTGTCGAGCAGGAACCTCACGACCGCAACATCAGGATTCGAAGGTGGCGACGACGGTGTCCGGCAGTGGCTCGTCGAACTCGTCGGGTACGGAGAACCGTCCGATGTCGTAACCGAACGTCCGTCGCTGGGAGCGCCGGATCGGCACGATCCGCGCCAATGGTTCACGACCACGGCGGATCTCGATCTCCTCGCCCGCTTCCACACGGCGCAGCAGCTCGGACAGCCGGGTCTTGGCTTCGTGGATCCCCACCGAGATGGACTGAGTCATGGACTTAGTCTAGTTGCCGGCCGGCTGGATTTCGTGGCCGCACCTGGATCATGAGGTCGGTCGGCGTACCGCCCGGCGCCGTCCAGCACGGGAGTGCAGCGGTGTGTCGTTGCACGAACTCGACGGCAGGCGGCAGCCACTGCTGGTTGTGGATGGCACTCCCTGCAACAACGGCGCTGAACGTCTCGACCGACTCCACCTCGGCCCCTCCTACCGCTCCTACCGGCAGCTGCTCCAGCTGCTCGACGACCACGACCTTGTCGACTCGCCGACCGCCGCCATTGCCCGGATCTACGACGCTGCCGGTCTCGAACCCCCTCCTGAACTGGACGCGTTCGTCGAGGCCTACCACCGAGCGCAGCCTCGTGACGCCCACGGCACCCGCCGCTACGCACCCGAGGACTTCGGCCTCGATCCCGACGCGCTCCGCGATCGACATCGTTGGACCGCACATCATCCACCTGGTCCGAGCGGTGGAGCGGATGTCCCCCGACCAGGTCCAGGAGGTTCGCGAACGAGAGAACCCGACCACCGTGATGGTCACCATCCCCATGGCTGGAGGCTGAGTCGCGACCTCGTCTCCCGGGTCTCGACCCCGGTGTTCCCGGCGGGTGGGTTGGGGCCCGACAACGTGGTGGATGCGATCGCCCGGGTCGAGCCCGCGGGTGTGGACTCGGAGACGCACACGAGTCGGACCGACGATCGTCGCCGCAAGGACCTCGATCGGGGGCGAGCCTTCATCTCATGTGTTCGGGGTGGAGTCCGACCAGTCCTCGAGCAGACTCGTGGAGGTCAGGTTCGCCGTTCCAGCACCTCTGCGGCGTCTCGTTCGATCCACTCCCAACCCGGCCGTCCGATGGCTGCCCGCCTGGCGGCTTCTGCCAGCTCCCCGGCCCGACCCCGGTCCCGCTCGTGTCCTCGGTCGACGAGCACCTGTGCCCAGCGGACCTCGGTGCGGGCCACGAACTGGGGTGCGCGGAGTTGACGGTGCACCCGGTGGGCGTTCGCGAACGACTCGGCTGCGTCG
The DNA here is from genome assembly GCA_964429335.1 of uncultured Aquihabitans sp. Classification (GTDB taxonomy): domain Bacteria; phylum Actinomycetota; class Acidimicrobiia; order Acidimicrobiales; family Microtrichaceae; genus Dermatobacter. The sequence goes on along the minus strand of CAYSCB010000010.1, from coordinate 8,696 downwards.
TCGAGGCGACCGAGCAGGTGTTCCAGACGGCCCACGATGTGGCCTGCTGCCGGGGCGACGCTCAGACCGGTGAAGGGGAGCTGGTCCCGGAACGGTGCGATGCGCGCGTGGACGATCTCTGCCAGGGCGAGGTCACCGGTGGCGATCGCCGCCTTCGCCCAGAAGGTCTGGGCAGGCAGCCAGCCCCCGTCCTCGGTCGTGACGAACCCGGTCATCCGGTCGGCGTCCAGGAGCTCCCGGCACCGCTCCAGTTCGCCGGCCTCGGTGTACGAGAAGGCGAGCAGGGCGCGGTAGGCGGGCTGCACCGAGTTGGTCCGCACTCGTTCCTCCAAAGCCGGGACCAGTTCGGCCATCCTGCCCTGCGCGTCACGGATGCCGGAGATGGCGACGCCGTAGACGGGGAGACTGTCTGCTTGGCCGATCTCCGAACCGAACGTCAGCACCCGTTCGGCGAGCTGTTCCGCGAGCTCCAGATCGCCGTCGAGGACCGCCAGCCAGCTGCGGTGGATGTCACGGACCCACGTGTGGATGGCGTGGGGGAGGCGAGCCAGGATCCGGTCGGTCGCAGCGAAAGTCGCGTCGCAACCGTCGCGGTCGGCCCCCTCGATCAGGGTCATACGCAGACACGTCAGCGTGTCGCACAGGACCGACGGGCTGCCGAGCTCCTCCGCTGCCGCGTAGGCATCCCGGGCCCAGCCGAGACGTCGCTGCAGCGTCCACGGCACCGAGGTGGGAAGACACACGAGCTGAGCAACCGAGGCTTGGGCGTGGAGGTCGCCGCTGGTGCGTGTCAGAGCGACGGCCTCCTCGGCCACGGCCAGACGTTCGCCCAGCGGCGCCACGTAGTAGCGCTCGACGACCGACAGAGCGAGCAGTCGGGCGCGGGTGGCGGGGTCGCCGTCGCCGAGACGTTCGAGCGCTCGATCGACGATGGCGAGTCGGTCCGTGTCGACGCCTCCGATCGACATGAAGCCGCGGCTGTTGGCCAGCGCTGCCTGTGTCAACAGCTCCACGTCGTCGACCCGGTCGGCGAGGTGGGCAGCTTCGAGCAGGGTCTGGCGGTGGGATGGATCACCGGCGTGGAGCTGCGCCTCGCCGAGACCGAGCAGGATCAGGGCACGTCGGTGGGGGTCGCCATCGCGTCCCTCGAGTCCGAGTGCCTGGGAGTACCAGCGCACCGCTTCGGCGGGGGCGAGTGCTGCCCGAGCTGCCGCACCGGCCTGGATGGCGTACTCGACGGCCTTGGAGTTGTCGGTCAGCCGGGTCGCGTGTGCCCAGTGGCGGGCGAGCTCGCCGACGCGGTCACCGGGTAGTCCGGAGGTGATCTCCTCGAGCGCTTCGGCGACCCGCTCGTGGGCCCGGGCGCGCCGGCTCGCGGACAGGTCCTCGTAGAGGGTGCGCTGGACGAGCGCGTGGGTGAAGGCGAACCGCCCGGCGACGGTGACGGGCCCGCGCACCACCGCTGCGGCTTCGGCTGCTTCGAGCAGGTCGAGCAGCACGTCGGTGTCGGTGTCGGTGACCCGGGCCAGGAGCTCGAGATCGAAGTCCCGTCCGATGACCGCGGCGCTCGACAGCACCCGTGTGGCCTGGGGCCCGAGGCGGGCGACGCGGGCGCCGACCACCTCGCGCACCGAGTTCGGTAGCAGCAGAGCGTCGAGGGAGTCGTCCGAAACCCATCGGCCGCTGTCGTCCTGGTAGATCGCCCTGGTCTCGACCAGGTTGCGCAGCACCTCCGATACGAAGAACGGATTGCCGTCGGTCTCCCGGTGCAGGGCATGGGCCAGGCCCACACCGGTGTCGTCGAGCGAATGCCCGGCGACGGCCTCGAGAAGGTCGATGACGGCCCGGTCGTCCAGCCCCCTCAGGTCGAGGCGCGAGACCCGCTCCATGCGCCAGAGATCGGCGAGGGTGTCGAGCAGAGGGTGTCCGGCAAAGACCTCGGTGTCGCGGAACGTGGCCAGCACCAACAGGCGCAGACCGGTGTCCTCTCCGACGAGGTGTCGCAGCAACTGCAAGCTGGCGCTATCGGCCCACTGCAGGTCGTCGAGGACCAACAGGACCGGACGCTGGACGGCGAAGCGCCGCACGAGGCCGACCACCGAAGCGAACAGCAGGTAACGCTCGGTCTCCGGATCGCCCGACAGCGGTGGGTCGCAGTCGGGGAGACGTCGTGTCAACGCCGGAACGATCCGGGCCAGATCGGACCCACACTCCTTCACGTGGTCATCGATGTCCTCGATCGGCGCGTGGGTGACGAGATGCCCCAACGCTTCGGCGAACAATCCGTAGGGCGTCGACAGCCCCTCTTCGGCGTGGCCGAACAGGACGCAGGTACCAGCGTCGAAGGCGTCGCGTGCGACAGCGGCGACCAGGGTGGTCTTGCCGAGGCCCGCTTCGCCAGCGACGACCACCACCTCACGACCGTCGCCTGCTGCTGTCCGCTTGAGCGCGTCGAGCAGCGGCGCTCTCTCGACGGATCGACCAACCAGGCCAGCAGCAGGCCGGGCCGTCAGTCGTGACGGCAACGGCACCCGATGCTCGGGCTCGCACGCTTCGAGGGGTTCCCAGTGCACCTCGACCGTCGCGACCGGTCCGGGCAGGCCCTTGAGCTCGAGCTCGCCGATCGGTTCGCAGCGGTGGGTGCTGCGCCGGCCTGCGGTCAGCCGCACCACCTCGGTGGCCAGCACCTGGCCGGGGTCACAACGTGCGCAGAGACGGGCCGCCTCGATCACCGGGTCACCGAAGTAGTCGCCATCCTCCTCCACCGCTTCGCCGGCCGACAGCCCGACCCGCAGTCCGAAGCGCGAGGTCCGCCCGCGGTTGTCCATCTCGGTCGCCTGCTGCATGCCTACCGCGCACGCCAACGCCGCCGACGCGGTCGGGAACATCACCATGAGACCATCGCCAAGGTTCTTGATCTCGGTCCCATCCGCTGCGGCGACAGCGCGGCGCAACACGGCGAAGTGCTCGCGCCGGAGCTGGTCAGCCGCATCCGGTGACACCGACACCGACAACTCGGTCGACCCGACCAGGTCGGTGAACAGCACTGCGATGTTCGAGACCTTGCCCACGATCATCCCTCCGCTGCACCCGAGGCGCTGCCTCTTCGCCAGGCTAGTTGCGGCCGTGCTGATCGGTCCCACAGTGACCAAGGACGTACGGTGGTCAAGCCGAGTCTCCTGTCAGACTGTGTCGTCAGGAAGTCTGGTGGAACGGGAATTCTCGGCTCAACTGACCCTCTTGTGGGTCAGGTTCTGGGAAGGGGACGCGTGAGCTGGCGGATCGAGACTCAGCGGTGGATCGCTCTGTCACCGTCGACGGCCACGAGGCCGAGGAGCGGACCCGCGTGCGCGTTGGAGTTCATGACCGGGAACTCCGTCATCGGCGTTGCCGGGTGGACGTAGGTCCCGCCCGGTTGGTCACCCATCCAGCTGTTGGTCGCGTCCGGGGCGCTCCACTGGCCGAACCAGATGTCGGGGTACACGTGGCGGCGGTGCTCGAAGGACTGGCGGTGCAGGCTCGCGGCAGCCCGCTGCGGGTCGTGCAGCGCGAACGCCTCGACCGCGAGGCCGCCGAGCGCCGCCCACACTCCACCGTTGCAGTCCCATCCGTCGGCGAGCATCCCGAGGCGGACGCGGTGAGGCCGGTCGAGGATCGTCGGACCGATCGGTGACGGATCATCGAGCAGTCGCCCCATCACCTCCACCAGAGCGGCGCGGCGCACGGGTGGACCGTGGCCGGCGATGACCGCCCACACCTGTGCGTCGAGGAAGCAGCGCTCCGCGCCGATCGGGCCGCCTCGTCCGTCCCAGCCGCGCAGGTACCACCGGCCGGTCCAGGCGGACTCCAGCGCGACGTCGAGCTCGGCGACCAGTGAGCGGCAGCGATCGGCGGCGGCCCGATCCCACCCGTCGAGGAGCTCCGCGGCGCCGGGTAGCACCGCCAACGCCATCGCCGTGTTGAACGTCGACTCCCCGTGGCGGTGGAACGCGCGTCGACGACGGACCATGAGCGAGATCGGATCGGCCCAGTCGCCGCTGCCGACGCGCAGCATCCCGTGCGGTCCGGTCCCGACGTGGGCGTCCAGCGCCCGGACCGCGGCGCTCGCCACCTCGGCGACGCTCGTCGTGGCGGATCCGCGCGCCCGTCCGCGTCGTGGCACAGCCTCGTGGAGGACATCTCGGTCGCCGGCGATCTCGACGTAGCGCGACGCTGCCCACAGGAAGAACAGCGGCAGGTCGGTCGGGGAGGCGTGCACCCCGCCGGAGGCGACGGCTCCGCATCCCGTGTGGGCATAGTGGAACGTGCCGTCGGGTCGTGCCATCGACGCCGTCGACAGCAGCGTCTCCCGCGCGGTGGCCGGATCGAACGGGGTGAGCGCCACCACGACGATCGCCTCGTCGCGAACCGCGCCGTGCAGCCCGTGGACGAACCCGTAGGCGGATCCCTGCATGACGAATCTGCGACCGACGTACGGATCGGGAACCCGGAGCGCGCGGAGCTGGTGGACGTGCCAGTCCGCTTCTCTGACGAGCACGTCGCTGCCGTCGGGGACGACCGCCGCTGCCCCGATCGGTGCGAGGTCCGCAGGTTCGGGCAGGGCTGCGTCGAGGAGCGGATCGTCCAGCTCCAGCGTCGCGGTGAACGTGACCGCGCCATCCGCGTCGACGGACAGCCGCACCTGGTCCCCGTGCACGCTCGCGTCCGCACCTGACGTCGACGGTTCGACGGTCAACTCCAGCGCGGGTGGTGTCGCGAGGAACCAGCGTGGGCGCTTCGGCAGTCGACGTGACCCGTTCGACGACCAGCGGATCCTGCGACCGGAGGGGTCCACGTGACCACGGAGCGGATGGCGTCGCCCGACGAGCCGACGCACCTCGTCGGTGAGCCGCCGCGCGGCATCGCTGCCGGTGAACATCGCACCCCACACCCACCGATCGGATCCGTGATGGGTCGATGGCGGCGCGACCCGACGGCTCATGAGTGGCGCCGCGAGGAGCGGCAGGGCGTCGACGGACCAGCGCTCGGTGACGACGGTCGGGTGCTGCGCTGCGATCGTCCAACGGAGCTCGAGTCGGGCACGGTCGGGATCCCCGGCGATCGTCCGCGTCACCCGCACGCCGCCGCGCTCGAACACCCAGGTGCAGCGATCGGCACCGAGGACGACCTCGACGGGACCCACCTCGGCACCGTCGATCGTGACCACGGCGCTGCGGTTCACGAGGCGCCACATCCCGCCCGCTGTCGAGTACAGCGAGATCGCTCCGCCGACGTGGGCCAGCGACAGCAGACCCGGGCTGCCGACGAGGTGCCAGGCGTCGGGCGGGCACGTACCGACCTCGACGCGGAACTCGGGCAGGCCGTGTCCGTCGTCGGCCCATCGCCCGAACCCGCACGCGCCGTCAGCCTCCGACGCGACCATCCTGCTCCTTGCGCACGACGCCGTACGACTACCGACGATCGTCGGTGGCGAGCCATCGGCGTCTGATCGACACCATGGCCACGCCGATGAGCAGCAGCAGACCGCCGACCGCTGCGGTCACGGGGTCGGCGGCACCGGTGTAGGCCAGCTCGGCACCAGCGGCCCTGGGCGCGTGAGCCGCTCGCGCCGCAGCAGTGCCGGCCGGTGTTGTCGTGCCGGCCGGCGTCGTCGTGATGGGTGTCGTGGGCGTGACGGCGGTCGGTGTCGTCGTCGGGGTGACGGTCGTCGTCGTGACCTCCAGCTGGACCAGGTGGAGCGTCGACTCCTTCTGGATGTTGTAGTCCGCCAGCGTCCTGTCGTCCTCGAGCTCCCGACCGGCGAAGGTCAACCGCTGCTGGTCGACCGGGATGCCTTCCGTGTCCTCGATCTTGGCCTTCACGATCGCGATCGTGTCGTTGCCCTCGACCTCGAGGCCGATCGTCTTGCCGGCCGGCGTCTTGACGAAGATCTGCATGGTGCTCCCATCGACCGTTCAGATCCGGAACGGAGGTGATGTGACTGGCAGGGTGTCGAACGTAGCGGTTCGGTGGGTGGTCATCCGTGGTGCCGCGACGCGAGCGCGAGCCGACGACCGCTGCGACAGCTCCCGGTCATGAGGAGCTCGGAGCGATGGCCCTCACGGTCGGGAAGCAGGTCCGGTACCGGACGACGTCTCTGGTCAGGACGTCCAACAGCACGATGCTGTCGTTGCGGCGTTCGAACTCGACCTCGGTTCCGGCCCCGATCCCGACAGCGTCTCGGATGTCCTACGGGATGGTGATCTGACCCTTCTCGGTGACCTTCGCGGGTAGGAGTCTCACCAGTCCTACTCCAACCGATTGGGCGGGTAGATCCGTCCCGCGTAGTCCTGCACCATGCGGGTCGCGGAGAACTGCGGTCCGATCGTCTGGATCGACCGTCGGACCATGTCCATCCAGCCGGTCGGGATCCCGTTGCGGTCACGGTCGTAGAACCCGGGGACGACCTCGCCCTCGAGCAGGTCGAACAGCTGCATTGCGTGGCGGTGGTCCTGGGCGCCGTGGTCGGGATCGACCTCACCGGAGATGGCCCATCCGTTGGTCCCGTCGTAGGCCTCGGGCCACCATCCGTCCAACACGCTCAGGTTCAACACGCCGTTGAGGGCGGCCTTCATGCCGCTGGTTCCGCTCGCCTCGAGCGGAGGGCGGGGGAGGTTCCCCCACACGTCGCAGCCGGCCACGAGCCATCGTGCGACGGTCAGGTCGTAGTCCTCGAGGAACGCCACCCGGCCCGCGACGCCGGTCGCCCCTTTGAGCTCGAACATCGTCTGGACGATGTGCTTGGCCTCGTCGTCCTGGGGATGTGCCCGACCGGCGAAGAGGAACTGCAGCGGTCGGTCCCCGCTGAGCAGCCTGATCGCACGTTCCGCATCAGCGATCACGAGGTGCAGCCGCTTGTAGGTGGCGAGCCGACGCGCGAATCCGACGGTGAGCACGTCCGGGTCGAGGGTCTGTTCGACGGCCTCGGTGTAGCCGAGGCCCTCACCGCGTCGGAGCCGGTCGTTGATGGCCCGCTCGCGCACCCAGTCGATCATCCCGGTGCGGGCCCGGGTCCTCGCCTCCCACAACTCGTCGTCGGGGACCTCTGCGACCGGTTCCCATGTCCGGGGGTCGGCTGCTCGCGTCGTCCAGCCCTCACCGAGGTGCCGGTCGAGCAGCTCGCGCATCGGCGCGCAGATCCACGTCGGTGCGTGGACGCCGTTGGTGACCGAGGTGATGGGAACGTCGTCGACGGCACGGTCGGGGAACAACGGCTGCCACATCGAGCGCGCCACCTCGCCGTGACGGCGGCTCACGCCGTTGATGGAGCTCGCCGATCGGATGGCCAACGTCGTCATCCCCGACGGCTCGGACCCGTCGCCCGGATGGACCCGTCCGAGACCGAGGAACTCCTCGTCGGAGATGCCGACAGCGGTGGCCAGGCGACCGAGCACGGGCAGGATCTCGTGTGCCGGGTAGGTCTCGTTGCCGGCCGGGACCGGGGTGTGGGTGGTGAACACCGTCAGCGACCGCACCCGTTCCCATGCCTCGTCACGATCGAGACCCATTCGCAGTCCGTCGGCCAAGAGCTCGAAGGCGGAGAGTCCAGCGTGGCCCTCGTTCAGGTGGTGCACCGCCGGTTCCATGCCCATCGCCCGAAGCGCACGCACGCCTCCGACTCCGAGCACCGCGTACTGGGCCAGACGGATGGCCCGGTTCCCCTCGTACAGACGCGAGGTCACCCACCGGCCGACAGGGCCGTTGTCGGCCAGGTCTGTGTCGAGCAGGTACAGCGGGACGCTGCCGACGTCGACACGCCAGATCTGCACGACGATGTCCTCGTCGTCGACGGTGACCGAGACCCGCAGCGGCGCACCGGTGTCGTCGGTGACGATCACCGCCGGGAGGTTCTCGGGGTTCGTGTCGGTCCAGTACTCGTGCTGCCATCCGGAGGTGTCGATGCGCTGGTGGAAGTACCCGCTGCGGTACATCAGACCGACGCCGACCATGCCGAGACCGAGATCGCTCGCCTCCTTGAGGATGTCGCCGGCGAGGGCTCCAAGACCACCCGAGTAGATCGGCAGCGAACCGTGCACAGCGAACTCGCTGCAGAGGAACGCGATCGGGTGGCGTTTGTCGACGTCGAGTCCATCCACCGTCATCGGTGAGGCGGGGCGTGCGGTGTCGAGTCTCGTGACCAGATCGTCCAGCCGGGCGGTGAAACCGTGATCCGACGCCAGCTCGTCGAGCCGTCGCCTGCTGATCTCACGCAGCATCTGGATCGGGTTCGCACCGCAGCGGCGCCAACGCTGGGGGTCCATCTCCGCGAAGAGATCGTCACCACCGGGCGTCCACGACCACCGGTAGTCGAACGCGAGCGCTGCCAGAGGCGACAGGGGACCCGGCAGGTCCTCCGCCAGGTCGGTCACCGCTCGATCGACGTCACGCTGTCCCGGATAGATGGTGACCCCTCCCACGTCCGAGCCGGGCTGCCCCGACCCGGCCGATCGTAGTTGGCCGACGCGGATGTATCGTCCCGAACGTGAGCGGAACGTCCGCCGGTGATCACGGCGTTCGAGCCTCCGACCGAGGGTCGGGGTGCTGACGGCCGGCGAGCGACGCGCGCTGCGGGCGGTGTGCGACGCGGTCGTACCTGCCGGCCGTGCTGTCGAGGGTGCTGCTGTCGAGGGTGCTGCTGTCGAGGGTGCTGTCGCGCT
>CAYSCB010000009.1:4838-21467 GCA_964429335.1 uncultured Aquihabitans sp. | reverse complement strand
GGGTCACGTAGAGGCGGGGGTGATCAGCGAGGATCTGCAGCCCTGCCCTGATCATGAACATCATCAGGAACAGGTTGAAGAAGTGCTGCCACCCGAGCCACGCCGGAAAGCCGGGCTTCGGCGCCGCGGACGAGGTGCTGATGCCCGGGTAGCGCCGGATGAAGTCCGCGACCGCGGGCATGTCGCGCAGCCCCTTCGCCACGGGGACCGCGACGATCAGCCCGACGAAGCCGATCGGCAGGAGCCACAGCAGGTTGAACCAGCGGCCGCCGGGCATGCGGACGTGCGGGGCGGTGCCGCCGACCTGCGGGATCGAACCCGCCCATGTGGAGGTGTCGATGACGTCTTCGCCGACGGTGAGCTGCGAACGGATGCCCTCGGACACGACGGCGGAACCGGTGGACGGTGGATGTCGCGGGCCGTCGGTGTGAGCTTCGGCCCGGGCATCGTCCACGAGCCGAACCTACCCGTGTCGACGCTGGACAGACCGGGGACGTGGCCATCCGGTCTGTCCAGGGTCGAAGCGTGCCTCAGATCGTCTTGACGAGCAGCGCGTCGCCCTGACCGCCGCCACCGCACAGCGCAGCGGCACCGATGCCGCCACCGCGACGACGCAGCTCGTTCAGCACCGTGAGCACGACCCGGGTGCCCGACATGCCGATCGGGTGACCGAGCGCGATCGCGCCGCCGTTGACGTTGACGACGTCGTCGGAGATGCCGAGGTCGTTCATGGAAGCGACGCCGACCGCGGCGAACGCCTCGTTGAGCTCGAACAGGTCGACGTCACCGACGGACCTGCCGGCCCGCTCGAGGGCCTGCTTGATCGACCGCGACGGCTGGGTCAACAGCGACGCGTCGGGTCCCGCGACCTCGCCGAAGGAGAGGATCTCGCCGAGCGGGTCGCCGCCGATGCGCTCCGCCGCGGCCTTGGAGGCGACCACGACCGCAGCGCCGCCGTCGGAGATCTGCGACGCGTTGCCGGCGGTGATGTTGCCGGCCTTGTCGAAGGCTGGGCGCAGCTTGCCGAGCGAGTCGAGCGTGGTCTCGGCCCGCACGCCCTCGTCGGTGGTGAAGACCACCGGGTCGCCCTTGCGCTGGGGGATCGTCACGGGGACGATCTCGTCGTCGAACAGCCCGTCCTTCTGCGCCTTCGCCGCACGCTCGTGGGACTTCGCAGCGAGTTCGTCCTGCTCGGCGCGGGAGATGCCGGCCGACGCCGCGTACTTCTCGGTGCCGGCACCCATCGCGCACTGGTCGAAGGCGCAGAACAGCCCGTCGTACATCATCGAGTCGACGACGGTCTTGTCACCCATGCGCATCCCCGCCCGGGCATCCGGCAGGAGGTACGGAGCGTTCGTCATCGACTCCATGCCGCCGGCGACGACCACCTCGGCGAGACCGGCCTGGATGAGGAGGTCGGCGAGCATGATCGAGTGGATGCCCGACAGGCACACCTTGTTGACGGTCGTGGAGGGCACGTCCATCGGGATGCCGCCGGCGACCGCGGCCTGACGGGCGGTGATCTGACCGGCACCGGCGAGCAGCACCTGGCCCATGAAGACGTAGTCGACATCCTCGCCGGACACGCCGGCCCGCTCGAGCGCCCCCTTGATGGCGATGCCGCCGAGGTCGCTGCCCTTGAAGCCGGCGAGGGAGCCGGCCAGCTTGCCGATGGGGGTCCGGGCCCCCGCGAGAATCACCGAACCAGGCATGTGCACTCCAGAGATCCGGGGGGCCGCACGGTCCCCTCCTGCGGTCCGGCGATGTTACTGCCCGGTAGGGAGAGCGGCCCATTCGTCCGCGGTGGTCGATCCCGGTGGTGGCCTACGCTGCGGAGTTCAGCGACGGGCGGGGAGGTGCCGTGACCGAGATCCACGAGACCGAGCTTCCGGGCATCGGTGTGCTCCAGGAGTTCGACACCGCCGGCGGTTCCCGGGTCGGCGTCCTGACGACCCGCAACGGTCGCCGGCAGCTGCTGCTCTACGACGACGAGGACCGTGACGCATGCCGGGCGATGGTGCACCTCGATCCCGAGGACAGCCTCGTGCTCGCCGACCTGCTCGGCAGCACCCACGTGGTGGACGCTGCGGCGTCGCTGCAACGTCTCGAAGGTCTCGCGATCGACTGGTTGACGGTCTCCCCGGCGTCACCGCTTGCGGGATCGACCGTCGGTGAGGCGGCGATCCGCAAGGCCACGGGCGCGAACGTCGTTGCGATCATCCGTGGGACGTCGACCAACGCCTCGCCGGGTCCGACCGACCGACTCGTCGCCGGCGACGTGCTCGTCGCCGTCGGGACGCCCGAAGCAGTCGACGCGCTCACGGCCCGACTCCAGCCGGACTGATGTTCGCGTCCTCGGTGCCGGCGGAGATCACGACGGCGTTCGTCCAGCTCGGCTTGATCCTGCTCGGGCTGTCGTTGCTCGCGCGTGCCGCCAACCGGGCCGGCTTCAGTCCGATCCCGCTGTACCTGCTCGGCGGGCTCGCTGCCGGGAGCGGGGGTCTCATCCCGGCCCGGGTCACCGAGGACTTCATCGGGATCGCGGCCGAGATCGGCGTGCTGCAGCTGCTGTTCGCGCTCGGTCTCGAGTACACCGCGACGGAGCTCTCCGGTGAGCTACGGCGCAACTTCCGCGCCGGTGTCGCCGATCTCGTCGCCAACTTCACGCCGGGGCTCCTGCTCGGGCTGCTGCTCGGCTGGTCGCCCGTTGCTGCGGTGCTGCTCGGTGGGGTCACCTACGTGTCGTCGTCGGGGATCATCGCGAAGCTGCTGGGCGACCTCGGCCGGCTCGGCAACCGCGAGACGCCGACCATCTTGTCGATCCTGGTGCTCGAGGATCTGACGATGGCGGTCTACCTGCCGATCGCGGCGGTGCTGCTCGCCGGAGCGGGTCTGTTCACCGGCCTGGTCTCGCTCACCGTCGCGCTGTCGGTGGTCGCGGTCATCGTGTTGTTCGCGGTGAAGATCGGACCGTGGTTGTCACGGGCGGTCGACTCGGAGTCCGACGAGGTGACGATCCTGTTCATTCTGGGCCTCGTCCTGTTCGTGTGCGGCCTGGTGCAGGAGGTGGACGTCTCCGCCGCGGTCGGGGCGTTCCTGGTCTGACTCGCTCTGTCGGGCCCGATCCAGCATCGGGCGGCGTCGCTCGTCGAGCCGCTCGGGAACGTTTTCGCAGCCATCTTCTTCTTCGTGTTCGGTCTCGGCATCGACGCAACCAGCTTGCCGTCGGTGCTGCTGCCCGCTGTCGGGCTGGCGGTCGTGACAGCGGCGACCAAGGCCTGGGTCGGCTGGTGGGCGGCCGGGCGGGCGGCGATCGGGCCGCACGGTCGCTGGCGTGCTGCGACCACCTTGATCGTCAGGGGCGAGTTCTCGATCGTGATCGCCGGTCTCGGTGTCGCGGCCCGGGTCGAGTCGCGGCTCGGTCCGCTGGCCGCCGCCTACGTGCTGGTGCTCGCGGTCGTGGGCTCCCTGCTGGTGCGTGTCGGTCGGTTGCCGAGCTTCCTCGATCGGACGGCCCGCTAGCGAGCGGCGGCCTGATCCCGTCCGCTTCCCGGAACCGGTCGGTCGGACCGATCGGGTCTGCTGGCCGCGGCAATTACCGACCGGTAGCTTTCGCCGCCATGCAGGAGATCCTCGACGCCATCCAGTCCGACGCTCCGGGCGACGACATCGCGAACATCCACCTCCCCGAGTCGACCCGTGCAGCGCACGTGCTGCGCTCCGAGGCCGGCATGTGGGAGGGCGTCGACTCCTGGGACAAGGACCCTCGTCGCAGCCTCCACGTCGGAGAGCTTCCTCTGCCGGAGCTGGCGCCCGACGAGGCCGTGATCGCGGTGATGGCGAGCGCCATCAACTTCAACACCGTGTGGACGTCGATCTTCGAGCCGCTGCCGACCTTCGGGTTCCTCGACCGGCTCGGCCGCGAGTCGGTCTGGGGTGCCCGCCACGCCCAGGACTTCCACATCGTCGGCTCCGACGCGTCCGGCGTCGTGCTCCGCGTCGGTTCTGCGGTGCGCAACTGGCATCCGGGTGACCGGGTCACGGTCCATTGCAACCACGTCGACGACCAGGACCCGTCGGCGCACAACGACTCGATGCTCGCAGCGAACCAGCGCATCTGGGGCTTCGAGACGAACTACGGGGGCCTCGCGGACCTGTCGATCGTCAAGGCGAACCAGCTCATGCCGAAGCCGTCGCACCTCTCCTGGGAGGAATCCGCTGTCAACGCGCTGTGCGCGTCGACGAGCTACCGGATGCTCGTCGGGGAGCACGCAGCCCGGATGAAGCAGGGCGACAACGTCTTCATCTGGGGGGCGACGGGCGGCATCGGCGCGTACGCCACGCAGCTCGTGCTCAACGGCGGCGGCACCCCGATCGGCGTCGTGTCCTCGGAGTCCCGGGTCAAGCTGCTGAACGCGATGGGCTGCGACGCTGTCATCGACCGCAAGGCCGAGGGCTACAACTTCTGGTCCGACGAGGTCACCCAGGACGAGTCCGAGTGGCGACGGTTGGGCAAGAAGGTGCGCGAGCTGGTCGGGGAGGACCCGGACATCGTCTTCGAGCACCCCGGACGCTCCACGATGGGCGCCTCGGTGTTCATCACGAAGCGGGCCGGCACGATCGTGACCTGCGCGGCGACCTCCGGCTACATGATCGAGTACGACAACCGCCACCTGTGGATGAAGCTCAAGAAGATCGTCTCGTCGCACTTCGCGAACTACCAGGAGGCGTGGGAGATGAACCGCCTCATCGACAAGGGCCGCATCCAACCGGTGATGAGCGAGGTGTACTCGCTCGACCACGTCGGCGATGCGGCGCTCAAGGTCCACCACAACGAGGGCGAGGGCAAGATCGGCGTGCTGTGCCTCGCTCCCGAGCCGGGTCTCGGCATCACCGACCCGGCCAAGCGCGAAGCGATCGGCGAGGACCGCATCACCCTGTTCCAGCGGCATGCCCGCGGCGAGCTCTGACGAAACCGACGATCGAGGAGATCGACATGACCGAGAACCCCGATGCCACCTCCGGGCTGCTGACCGAGATCGATCACGTCGCGATCGCTGTGAAGGACCTGGACGCTGCGGTCGAGTTCTACCGGCGGGCGTTCGGTGCGACCGTCGCACACCGCGAGGTCGTCGACTCCGACGGTGTCGAGGAGGCGCTCGTCAAGGTCGCCGACAGCTACATCCAGCTGACCGCTGCGACCCGACCGGACTCGCCGATCGCGAAGGCGATCGAGAAGCGCGGCGAGGGTCTGCACCACGTCGGCTACCGGGTCGACGACTGCCAGGTGGCCCTCGACGCGCTCGTCGCCGCGGGAGCGACGCCGATCGACAAGGCGCCACGCCCCGGTTCGCGCGGCACGACAGTCGCGTTCATCCACCCGAAGGGCGCCTGCGGGACGCTCATCGAGCTCGTCCAGGCGTAGGTCGGGCGATCCGGTCGGAGCCGGGCCGATCGTGGAGGAGCTCCTGATCGACGACGGTGCTGTCGAGGCGGCGATCCGGGAGGTCGCCGCGGTCGAGGTCCTGCCACGCTTCGGCGCCCTCGGCGACGGGGACGTGACGGAGAAGTCGCCCGGAGACCTCGTCACCGTCGCCGACCGGGCATGCGAACGGGCGCTCGCCGCTCGGCTCCGCTCGTTGGTCGATCTGCCGGTGCTCGGCGAGGAAGCGGCAGCACGGGACCCGTCGCTCGTGGGACTCGTGGCCGATGCAGACGCGGTGTGGGTCGTCGATCCGATCGACGGCACGTCGAACTTCGCTGCCGGATCGCCGGCCTTCGCCGTCATGGTGTCGCTCGTCCAGCACGGTCGGACCACGCACGGCTGGATGTACCTGCCGGTGACCGCGACGATGCTGCACGCAGAGCTCGGCAGAGGCGCCTGGCGAGACGGCGAGCGCATCGAAGCGATCGAGCCGTCAGCGGACGCTCGCGGCCTCCTCAAGCGGGGCTACCTCCCCGCTGACGTGCGTGACCGACTCGGGACCGCCCCTGCGCTGCTGCGCGACGCAGTCCACGGAGTCGGCAGTTGCCCGTTCGACTACGACGCTGTCGTAGGTGGCGCATGGTCGTTCGTGCTGTACTGGCGCACGTTGCCCTGGGACCACACCGCCCCCGCCCTGTACGCCGCGGAGTCCGGCCTCCGTGTGGCGCGACCCGGCGGCGGTTCGTACGAGCCCGGTGACGGTGGTGCGGGGCTGCTCGTCGCGCATCGGTCCCGGTGGGACGAGGTCGACGAGGCGTTCGGAGCCTTGGTGTGATGCCGCGTCTCGTTCGGCCGCTCAGGATCTGCCACGTCGTGGCGTCGGTGGTCGTGGCGGCGGCAGTGCTCGGAGCGTGCGCGCCCGAGCGTTCGGGCCAGGCAGCCACCACGGATCGGCGATCCACGACCACGGCATCGGCGGACACGGCGTCGACCACCGGTGCTGCGGATGCGTCGTGTCAGCGCCCGCCTGCAGGTCGCGGTGGCGCGATCGGCGAGCATGCCGTCGGTCGAGCGGACCGCACGGTCGTCGACACGAGTCGGGCAACGGTCGCACCGCCGGCTCTGGCCGATCGGGCGGCACCCAGCAGGACGCTGCCCCTCGTCGTGCTGTACCCCGCCAAGGGCACGGGGGACACGAGCGGCGCTTCCACGGCTGGGGCGGAGCCGTCCACCGACGGCCCGTTCCCACTGCTCGTGCACTCCCACGGCCTCGGCGGGTGGGGTGACGAGCGGATCGAGATGCTCGCCAGATGGGCGAGCGCCGGATACGTCGTCGTCGCTCCCACGTTCCCGCTCAGCAGCCGCTCCAGCGACCCATCTGACCTGGCGAACCAGCCGACGGACCTGGCGTTCGTCGTGCAGCAGATCAGGGCGGCCGCCGGCGACAGCTCCGACGTGCTGCACGGTCTCGTACGCACGGACTGCGTCGCGCTGAGCGGCCACTCGCTGGGTGGCGGGACCACGATGACCGCGGCCTACGACACGTGCTGCACCTCGATCCACCCGGCAGCGGTCATCGACATCGCCGGGGTGCTCGTCGAGCGGACCGCCGGGGCGCAGCTCGCTGACATGGCGCCGATCCCGGTCCTGTTGGTGCACGGCGACGCAGATCAGCGGGTCCCGTACGAGCAGAGCGAGCAGAAGGCCCGACTGCTGCACGGACCGACCTGGTTCCTCACCTTCACCGGCGGCGGCCACAGCGACATGTTCACGCCCCCGCGCGTGGCCTTCCTCGACGAGTCGGTCATCGCATTTCTCGACGCGCAGCTCCAGGGAGCACCGGCCCGGCTCGACGCGCTGCCGGGAGTCGTCTCCGCGTCGGGCCTCGCAACGCTGCAGGTCCTACAACGACGGTGACCGTGGCGGATGGGTCTGAGTGATGCGCAGCCTCTACGAGATGATCTGCCCTCGATCGAACAGCTCATCGCTGCTGCAGACGAGCTTGGCGGCGTCGAGCTCGAGATCGAGCCCGACGCCCCAGCCAGCGCAGCCGATCTCCGTTCGGCGCCGCGTTCATGATCGTCCTCGACACGAATGTGATCTCGGAGGTGATGCGCGGACCCCGCGCCGAGCCGGCGGTCCTCGGATGGATGCGTTCGTTGTCCGCCACCCCGGTGACCACGGTGGTCAACCAGTCCGAGATCCTCGTGGGCATCGCGATGCTTCCGGACGGCGGCCGGAGGGTCCACCTGCAGACGTCGGCGGCGTCTCCGACATCGGGCTCACCGTCGTGAACCCATGGCCATGAGGCGCTGCAGAATCTGCATCACCCCTCGCGGGTGATGCAGGAGCGCCACCCGGCGGCAAGCATCTGGACAGACCGAACGGACAACTCGAGGAGCAACACCATGCCGGATCTGATCGCCATCGGCTATGACGACACCACGACCGCTCTCTCCGCGATGGACGAGGTCGGCCGCTTGGCCCATGACCTCGTCATCCAGCCCGACGCCGTCGCAGCGGTCGTGCGCGGCGAAGACGGCAAGTTCAAGACCATCACGAACCAGCACGAGGTCGGCGGCGGTGCCACCTGGGGCATGTTCTGGGGCCTTCTGTTCGGGATGCTCTTCTTCGTGCCGATCTTCGGCATGGCGATGGGCGCCGCGTTCGGGGCGCTCGGCGGAAAGCTCGCCAAGGACTCGATCGGCAAGGACTTCCAGGAGCAGGTGCGGGCAGCGATGCAACCGGGAACCTCCGCGTTGTTCATGATCGTGGAGCAGATGACGACCGACAAGGCGCTCGACGGGCTGTCCAAGTTCGGCGGTAACGTCATCAAGACCTCTCTCAGCGCCGAGGACGAGGCCGAGATCCAGAAGCACCTGCACGGAGAGGCATGAACCCGATGACCGATACCGACCTGTTGCCAGGTCCCATCGACTACGTCCTGCTCGAGTTCCCGGGTGACGTTCCGCTCGACGCCGCTGCGGCCGAGCTGTTCGCCCTGGTGGACGCCGGCATCGTGTCGGTCTGGGACCTCGTCGCCATCCGCAAGGAGGACGACGGGACCTTCTCCGGCATCGCGCTCGATGCCGTCCACGAGTCGTTCACCGCGTTCGAAGGTGCGCGCAGCGGACTCCTCGGCGACGACGACATCGCCGAGGCGGCCTCGGCGCTGGAACCGGGAACCGTCGCCGTGCTCATCGTCTGGGAGAACACCTGGGCGGAGCGCTTCGTGACCGCCGCGTTCGGTGCCGGTGGTGCCGTGGTCGCCTCCGGCCGCATCCCGGCTGCCGAGGTCATCGAGGCACTCGAAGTGCTCGAGGCGGCAGAGTCGGCCTGAAGCCGGCCCGGCACCGACCACCCGACCGACCACCGACCGAGAGGACACTCCGATGCCAGGATTGCTCAGAGGCGTTGCCAGAACAGCCGCCATCGCCGGGACCGCCACTGCCGTGAGCGGCAGGGTCCAACGTCGACAGGCCGAGAAGTTCGCGGCCCGCGATGCCAACATCTACGCCCAGCGCGAACAGGCCTACGAACAGCAGACCGCACCGCAGCAGGCTCCCGCACCTGCTGCGCCGGCAGCAGCGTCGACCGACGACGTGCTGGATCAGCTGCAGAAGCTCGGTGAGCTGAAGTCGCAGGGGATCCTGACCGAGGAGGAGTTCGCAGCGCAGAAGGCGAAGCTGCTCGGCTCCTGAGCCGGACCTCGTTCCGTTCCGGCTGTCGTCCTGCCCTGCTTGTTGCCGGAGCGGGACGACAGCCGGTTGCGCGTCGGTGCCGACCGGCACCAGCAACCAGCCGATCGGTGAACCCACCCCATCCGGGTGACGACAAGCCGGTCGGTCGGCTGCCTATTGTCCAGGTGTTCCCCCACGGAGGTCGTGATGCGCAAGTTCCTGATCCTCGCAGTCGTCGTCTGCGGCGTGTCCCTCGTGGCTGCGTCGTGTTCCAGCGACGATTCGTCGACGACCACCACGACGTCCAAGGAGAGCCCGTCGAAGACCACGTCGGGGAGCTCGGACTCGGGGAGCTCGGGTTCGAAGAGCTTCTCGGTCGAGACACCGGAGGGACAGGTGTCGCTGTCACTCGATGGCGAGCTTCCGCCGAACTGGCCGAAGGACTTCCCGGCGCCGAAGCAGTCCAAGGTCGCGGGATCCGGCTCGCTCGCCGGAGAGTCCTCCGGTGTGATGGTCGGGGTGTACACCTCCCGGGAGTCGGCATCCGACGTGTTCGACTCCTACAAGTCCAACACGGACCTGAAGCCCTCCGATGCGAAGTCCCTGTCGCCGGGGAGTGCCTTCCTGGGCCGAATGAAGATCGGTGGCGCGTACGACGGCTCGATCACCGTGACGTCGGTCGACGGCACGACCTATGTCGTCGTCGTGCTGAAGGGCGGCGGTGGCAGCGCATCCACCTCGAGCTCGACATCGTCATCGACGACCTCCACTGCGGTCACATCGACCACGACGGGTTCGTCGACGACTGCCGCTGCGGGCTGATCGTCTGTTCAACGCCCGTCGACCGGGCGTCGGTGCGGCCGGTAGTGTCCCGCCGTGCTCGAATCCTGGGTGCTGCCCCAGCGCCTCCGGCCTCCGGGCCAGCGACCGGACGAGCTGGCGCGTTCCCGGCTCGTCGAGGAGGTCCTCGCAACGGAGGCACCGGCCGTCGTGGTGCAGGCGGGAGCCGGCTACGGCAAGACCACCCTGCTGGCCCAGATCGCGGCCGCCGATCCGCGCAGGTCGGGGTGGCTCACCCTCGATCCCTCCGACGACGACCCCGTGGTGCTGCTCCGACACGTGGTCGCCGCCCTGAGCGACGCAGGGGTGGACGTCACCGCGATCGGACCGGATCTGATCGGCCTCGATCCCGACGGCTACCGCGTGGTGCTGCCGCTGATCGCCCAGGCCATGGACCGGCCCGGGGCGCCGTTCCTGCTCGTCCTCGACGACATGCACCTGCTGTCGAACGCCGAGTCCGTACGGTTCATCGGTGGACTCGTCGGGTTGGTGACGGCGGGTTCGACCGTCCTCATCGCAGGACGCACCCTGCACGACCTGCCGCTGGCCCGTTGGGAGCTCGATGGGAGGCTGCTGCGGATCGGGGAGTCGGACCTCGCCTACACGTCCGAAGAGGCCCGCCTCGTGTTGAACAACGCGGTGCCGGAGCTCTCGGGGCGGCTCGAGGCCGAGGTGATGCGGGTCAGCGAGGGCTGGCCGGCCGGTCTGCACCTGGCGATCCTCGCATTGCGGGAGCATCCTGACCCGCCGGTGCTGGTCGAGGGTCTCCTCGTGTCGAACCGGCGGGTCATCGACTACCTGCACCAGGAGGTGCTCGCCCGGTTGGAGCCGGACCTGCGGAGCTTCCTGTTGCAGATCTCGACGCTCGACTCGTTGTCCGGGGCGGTCTGTGACGCCGTGACCGGGAGGACCGACAGCGCAGATCTGCTCGACGAGCTGGTCGCCTCGGGCAACCTGTTCGTGTCCGCCGTTCCGTCCCGCGGCCCCGGCGCCGAGACGGTCGGCTACCGGCTGCACCGGATCTTCGCGGAGCTGCTCCTCGCAGATCTCCGACGCGTCGGTGCCGTGCAGGAGGCCGTGCTGCGCCATCGCGCCGCCACCTGGTACGAGGAACATGGCGAGATCGACCTCGCGCTCCGTCAGGCGCTCCGGGCCGGCGATGTCGATCTGGGCTCGGAGATCGTGTTCCGCCACTTCGCCCGAGCGATGCAGCGGGGTGAATCGGTCACGCTCGAACGGTGGCTCTCATCGTTCCCAGGTGTCGTGCTCGCGTCTGACGGACTGCTGTCGGTGGCTGCGGGATGGTTGGCCATGGTCAGGGGTGACGGACCCGCTCTGCTGCACCACCTCGAGGTGGCGCGCAACCACCCGGTCGATGGCGTCCTGCCTGATGGAACCGCATCGCACGAGGTCGCTGTCGCTGCGCTCGAAGCGGTCGCCGGCATCGGTGGGGTGCTGGGCACCGCCCGGAGCGCAGCGATCGTGGTCGCGGCGGGCCCGACCGGCAGCCCGTGGTGGCAGGTCGCCCGTCAGGTCGGTACCGTCGCGCTTGTCGCTGCTGGAGACGTGGAGCCTGAAGAGGTGCTCAACGTGCTCGAGCTCGATACCCGGGGGGCGCCGGCGGTGCACAGCGTCGCGGTGGCGCACCTGGCGTTGCACCGTCTGCGCAGCGGTGACCCGCGTGGCGCCGATCGGTTTGCATCCGAGTCGCTCGCCGAAGCCTCCCGGCATGGCATGAGCAGCTACTCGCTGATCGGGATGATCCACTGCATCGCCAGCCTCACCGCCGCCGCGGTGGAGGACCGGGCACGGTCGGTTCGCCTTGCTGTTGATGCGGTCCCGTTCCTGGTGATCACCGAGCAGGTCAACTCGAGAGCCGGCGTCCACGCGAGGCAGCTGCTCGCCGAGGCGGCGCTGCTGCGCGGAGAACTCGACGAGGCGTCGTCCCTCCTGCGGAGCGCTCGGACGTTGCTGGCATCGGAGCCGGACGCGGCACGGCTGTTGCGCGACCAGGACGAGATCGAAGGGAAGCTCTGTCGGATGAGAGCACACCGGCAGATCGAGGTGTTGACCCCGGCCGAGCTCAGAGTGCTGCGGGAGCTGCCGACTCATCGCTCACTCGAGGAGATCGGGGACCGTCTGTACATCTCGCGCAACACCGTGAAGTCCCACGCGAAGTCCATCTACCGCAAGCTCGGTGTCTCCGGCCGTAGCGACGCCGTCGAGCGGGCGGAGCAGCTCGCGTTGCTCGGCCACGACGATCGGCTCACGCCTTCTGCACCGCCGGAGGGTTCCACTCCCCGGTGAGGACGGCCTTGCGAGGGGCGTACAGGCGCAGCGTCAGCCCGAGTGGGCCAGCGCTCGTCGGCGTCGAAGCGCAGGACGTAGTCCGTGTCGCCGTCGAACGGGTCGCCGTCGGCGTCGGTCATCGCCAGCGGGTGGACGGCGTCGTCCGCAGCGTTGACTCCGAGCCCGATCATCGCGACGATCGCACGCTTCACATGGGAGTTGCCGTACACGCCCATCGTCTCGATGTTCATCTGCCAGCCGTTGACGATGCGCGCGAGTCGCGGCAGCGCAGCGGCCATCGCGTCCAGTGCCGTGGCAGGCACGCCGGCCAACGCCGAGCGCACCGCCGGATCCAGACCTGCGAACGCCGCGCCGGGGACCAGCCCGACCGTCCGTTGGTCTGGGTGCGCCCGATCATCCAGATCGTCGGCGTGGGAGCGTCGATCCGGCCGACACCGGCCGGGAGCGCGCCGTCCCAGCCGGGGCCGACCACGGCCCACGCACCGGCGTCGGTACCGCTGGTCCGTTGTCCAGGCACAGCAAAGCAGTCGCTCCACATGTCGTACATCGCCAACTCGTAGTAGCGGCCGTCCTCGTCGGCCCCGACCGACACGACGATCGGCTCTCCGCGCAGATCCAGCCACGTCATCGAGTAGAGCGTGTCGAAGTTCGCTCGGACGACCTCTCGGAAGTCCCCGGGCGGGAAGGCCCGGACGTGCACCAACGCGTTCATGGGTGTGTGGGTGCCGCTTGGTTCGACGGTGTTGGCCAGCTGTCGCCGGCTGATCTCCATCGTCACCAGCGGATACTGGTAGGTGCAGGCGTCGACGCCGACGTCGGTGATCTGCTCGGCCGTGAGTTCGGCCATGCCGGAGTCTGGCCACGACGGACCGCCGAGGTCTCACCCGTTCGGGGTGAAGTGGCTCGGCGCTGTGCAGGTCGCATCCGACGCGGTCCGCGGCGCGAGGTGTCTGACCACTCAGGCTCTGCGACGCCCCAGGTCGTACAGCGGCTCGGCGGCGAGACCAACTCGTACTTCCCGGACCTGGATCGACGGTGCTCACGCTGCGACCAGGATGAGCTCCTGCTTCGCCGGGCTCGTCCCGTTCGACGCGATGGGGCTCATGATGTCTCGTGCTCAGCGTCAGGGAGCAGGCCGAGGTGGCGGAGTTCGCGCTGTGACTTGCCGGCGATCTTGCGACCGAGCAGCGGCCGACCGACTCGTGGAGTCAGAGGCAACGGTCGCGTCGATCGACGCGCCGGACATCTCGCACGTCCCGTAGATCATCTCGTCGTTCGTGACGACGACCGACGTCGTGGGCCACGACAGCTGCCGTGCCCACCGCTGCAGCGGCCCTGGCCACCGGTGCACCGATCACCCCCCGTCGTTCCACTCGCCGTGCTCGGATCGGCATGTCACGCTCCTTGATCCTCTGATCCGGATCCGGATTCGGCTTCGACCAGTGTGAGCAGGGCCTGGGTCGGGATCCGCCCACTCGCCACGAGCTGGCCGCCGGACTCGCGAGCTGTGACTGCGAACGGAGCGGACCAGGTGTTCTCCCAGACGATGACCATCGCGGAGCTTCCTACCGCCGTCCCCTCGGTGACGTCCTCGACGTCCTCGAGCGCCAGCACGTCGGCCAATGTGGCCTCGATGTCATCGTCAGCGATCGGTCGCTGCGACACCTCAACCCGAGCGGGTGACCGAGCAGAGCACGGCTCAGCGTGACGACGGGTTCCGGTGTCTTGACGGGGCCGTGGTCTGACCAACCGTCCACGCTCGCTCTGCCGTCACGACGAGCTCACCCTGATCGGGTGGAGGGCGGACCAACCGACTGCTGTGACGATCTGATCCGACGACGAGTCGTCTGTCGCCAAGTTCCGGCTGAACGGCCGGCTCTTCATCGTGAGCGCGACCTACGTGCGCGGTCGTATCGCTGGGGCCATCGACGGCGCCCCGAGTGAGGTGCGACGGTTTGTGTTCGATTGTGAGGGCGTCACCGGTATCGACGTATCTGGTCTGGACGTTCTCGGACGGTTGCTCGACGACCGCGAACGATCGGGGATCGCTCTCGAACAGGCCCGGATCCGCCACGACCTGGTCGATCGATCCGACAACAGCCGCACTCATCGTGAACGTGTGACGGCTGCTGGGCAGCGGATGAGGCTACGAGGACGGCTCGAGATCAGCTCCACCTCTGATCGTCGATCAGGCACCATCGTCCGATCAGCACCACCATCGACCCGGCCGGAACGTTCGCTGCCAACGATGCGATCAGATCGGTCGAGGACACGTCCGACAAGAGGTGCACGTCATCGAGGACGAGCGTGAACGGTCCGGTGCAGGTGCGTACGGGCACGGCCAACTGCACCGACCTACTGGTCCGTCCGCCGTCCGCCGTCCGCCGTTCTGCGGTTCCGCGAACCGCGACCGGATCGCCCGGATGGGGTGATGAGTCGACCACCGTCGGACCCGTACGGTCAGCGGATCGGCCGCCGTCCGGCGTGTCCGTGGAGGAGGTGTGTCATGTCCGAAGA
This sequence comes from uncultured Aquihabitans sp., assembly GCA_964429335.1. GTDB lineage: Bacteria > Actinomycetota > Acidimicrobiia > Acidimicrobiales > Microtrichaceae > Dermatobacter. The sequence continues at coordinate 6,695 of CAYSCB010000009.1, read as the reverse complement.
GCCGAGTGCATGGGCGGCCGGCTGGTCGATGTTCGCCGGTGTCATCCTGATCATGGTCGGGTGCTTCCAGGCGATCGCCGGACTCGTCGCCATCGTGAACGACGAGTTCTACGTCATCGGCCACGAATGGATCTTCAAGTTCGACGCAACCACCTGGGGCTGGATCCACCTGATCCTCGGCATCATCCTGTTGGCGTCGGGTGCGGGCATCTTCGTCGGCAACGTCCTCGCACGGACCGTCGGTGTGTTGGTCGCGTTGGGGAGCGCCGTCGTCTCGTTCGCATGGATGCCGTGGTATCCGGTGTGGGCGATCCTGATCGTCGCGCTCGACGTCGCCGTGATCTGGGCGCTGACCGCGCACGGACGTGACATCACGGAGGTGTGAACGGGGGGTGCCTCACCGAGGTGCCTCTGATTCGTCGCTGGCGAACCGGGGAGTCGATTCCCAGTTCGTCCGGCGATTCGCCGTGTCCCGAGCAGGCGCCGAGCATCCAACTGAAGGGAAGTCGTCATGACCAACGACTGGAACGGACGGGCCGCTCTGGACTTGCGGGACTCCGAACCGGACTGACACCCGCATCTGCCGTCGCGAGCGCCGGACGGCGCGCCGAACGTGATCGTGCTCGCCTGGGATGACCTCGGCTCGGCGACGATGGACCTGTTCGGTGGGCCGGTCGAGACGCCGACATGTCCCGGTTGGTGGATCGGGGTGTCGAGTTCGCGAACTTCCACACGACGGCACTGTGCCCCCCCCGTCGAGTGCGTCGTTGCTCCTAGGACGCAACGCCACCACCAACGGCATGGGCCACCATCGCCGAGTTCAGCTCGGGGTCTCCCGGCATCTCGACACGGATCCGATTCAGTCGGGGTTCATCTCGGAGGTGCTCGCCGAACACGGCTGCAACACCTACTGCGTCGGCAGCGACAGCGCTTCGCCTGTGACTCCCGACAACGGGGTCCTCAGCACGTTCTCGTTCTCCCGCGGACGGATCGACAACGTCGTCGACGTGTCAGGGGAGCGCTACACCGATCACGAGGCCGCGGTCCGCACCTGGTTCGGGATCGACTGAGTCGACGGCTCCTGCTGCTCAGCCGAGCCGGACCGCCGCGAACACGAGACCAACGAGCGTCGCGTTGGTCGCGATCATCGCGAACACGATCGTCCGGATCGTCGAAGCCGCAGACTCGTGGATCTCGGATCGGAGCTCGCCGCGGAGGTCAGCCATCTCGGCACGGATATCCGAGCCGAGGACAGCGAGGTCGTCCTTGGTGGCGAGCTGCTGGAGGTCGGATGGGATGGCGTTCATGAGTGTGTCGGCAGCCTTCGCGTCCCAGGTGCCGCGTGCCAGTTCGTACAGGTGCAGTCGTGCTGCTTCATCGATCGCCATCGTCGCCTCCCGGCAGGTGTCCGTCAACGGTGGGTGCCGTGAGCGGCGCCGATTCCGGGAGAACCCGTGATCACGATCCTGACAGGACGGTGTGACGCTGTGGCCACCCCCCGTCGATGTCGCCGACGACGTCGGCCCGTTCGTCCGATCAGCAGGCCTGCACGCTCGTGGCGGACTGCGGAGCAGACGGTGTCGATCCGTCGAGGCGTTCGACGACCCACCGCTCCCTGTCGGTGAGCGATGCGTACATCGTTCCGGTGTGGCTCTGCCCGTCGTAGTTCCACACCGTCGCATCGGTCCCGTTGGCGTGGTACTCCCCGCAGAGCAGCGAGGTGGCGATCGCCGGAACCGACGTGTCCGCCGAACCCTGGGCGATCACAACCGGGCCGGCGATGCGTTCGCCGCCCGGTTCGTTGCGGGCCAGCGCCGCGTACCAGTTCGGCAGTTGGATGAAGTCCGCCCGGAAGTC
>CAYSCB010000009.1:0-4738 GCA_964429335.1 uncultured Aquihabitans sp. | reverse complement strand
CCGGTTGGATCCGCCGAAGGCCGCAGCTGCCCGGGCCGCGTCGAGGACCGACCTCCCTGCGGACGGACCATCGAGGTAGAGGTGGGGACCGTCGGTGCCAAGGCCCGGATAGTCGGTCGCCACCACCATCACGCCGGCACCGATCAGACCCGGCGTCTGCTCGTAGCCACCCGATCCGTACGCCCAGTACTCCGGCGACCTGGAGGGAGCGCAGGCATCAGCGAGACCGACGGTTCCGTGTGCCCACGTCATGACGGGCCACCCGCCGGGTGGCGGCGTCCCGGCAGGGATCACGACGTAGCCAGACACCGCGATCGTCGAGCCGGTGCTGTCGGTCGACCGGTAGAGGAAGCGGCGCGCCTGGGTGCCGGGAAAAATCGAGTTCGGGCGGACGACCTCACTCGAGATGACGGTTCCTGGCGGTCCTGGCGGCAGCGGATCCGGCACCGGCAGGAGGCCCGGGAGCCTGGGAGCCTTGCCTGGGAACGTGACCGTGAGCGGCGGCCCGGGTGCCACGCACGCTGCGAGGAGCAGTATCGGCAGCAGGGTCAGGGCGATCTTGCGTCGTCGTGGTCGGAGCGGTCGCCGACCGCTGCTCACCGACGTCGTCGACGTCGATGCTGGTGCCGACTCTGCTCGCGCCGACTCATCGTCCCGGATTCGGGTCTGATCGATCATGGCGAGTCCCCCTTCCCAAGGCTCGTGATGGCGGGGAAGCCTTCCAGGCCTCCGACGGACCTGCAACCGGAAGCACGAGGGATGCTCGGATGCCGTTGTGGCAGGGTGCTCGCATGCAGGTCCACCTCGTCGACGGCACCTACGAGCTGTTCCGCCACTTCTACTCACCCCGCGGCGGGCACCTGAACGACGCCGGCGAAGAGGTCGGCGCCGTCCGGGGTGTGCTGCGGTCACTCGTGACGATGCTCGGTGACGGGGTCACCCACATGGGTGTCGCGACCGACCATGTGATCGAGTCGTTCCGCAACGATCTGTGGCCCGGCTACAAGGACGGCTCCGGCGTCGACAGCGATCTGATGCGTCAGTTCCCCTGGTTGGAGGAGGCGGTCACGGCGCTCGGCGTGACGGTCTGGCCGATGGTCGAGGTCGAGGCCGACGACGCGCTCGGCGCCGCTGCTGTCGTCGCAGCGGCCGATGACCGGGTCGAACGAGTCGTCATCTGCACGCCGGACAAGGACCTCGCTCAGTGCGTCGGTGGCAAGGTGTTGCAGTACGACCGAAGGGCTCAGCAGTACCGGGACGCTGAGGGAGTGCTCGACAAGTACGGCGTCGAACCCCACTCCATCCCCGACTGGCTGGCGCTGGTCGGAGACAGCGCCGACGGGTTCCCGGGCCTGCCGGGGTGGGGTGCCAAGACAGCGGCAGCGGTGCTGCGGCGCTACGGACGGATCGAGGAGATCCCCCACGCCCCCGGCCAGTGGGACGTGGCGGGTGTGCGTGGTGCCGCCAAGCTGGCCGCGACCCTCGTCGAGGAGCTCGACCGGGCGCTGTTGTTCAAGACGCTCGCGACGCTGGTGACCGATGTCGAGGTCGGCGTCGTCGACGACTGGCGGTGGCACGGCCCGACCCGCGGCCTCTACGAGTGGGCGGAACGACTCGATGCCCAGGACCTCGTCCGCAACGCCGAGCGTCTGGCGGCGGAGCGGGCCCCAGGGGGCTGAGACCCTGTACCGAGAACGTTTCACGTCGAATATCGACGTGAAACGTGCCGAGTTCGGAGGGGGATGGGGGATGGGGGAGTTCGGAGGGGGGAGTTCGGAGGGGGAGGGTGGAGGGGGCGGTCAGTCGAAGATCTGGGTGTACTCGACCGGTGGCGGGTGATCGAGCTGCGCGTAGTCGCACTGGTTCGGTTCCTTGTCAGGCCGCCAGCGCACGAACCTCGCAGGGTGACGGAAGCGGCCCGACGTGAGGTTCTCGTAGGTGACCTCGACCACGAGCTCGCAGCGCAGCGGCACCCACTCGGCGGTCGCCCGACCACCCGACCAGCGGCTCGGCGCGCCGGGCATGCGGACGCCGTTGCCGTGGGACTCGGGCGTCGCCCACTCCCGCCACGGGTGATCCTCTGCCGCACCGTCGGTGTACGGCGCGAGCTCCGCCGCGAGCGTGCGCCGTTGCGACGCCGAGAAGGCAGACGCGACCCCGACCTGGTGCAACCGCGGTGGCGTCGCGTCGTCGAACAGGCCGAGCAGCAACGAACCGACGCCGCCGTCCTTGTGGTCGCGGTAGCCGGCGACGACGCAGTCCGCGCTCCGGTGGTGCTTCACCTTGAGCTGGACGCGCTTGTCCGACACGTACGGGTCGCCGAGCGCCTTCGCCATCACCCCGTCGAAGCCGGAGCCGTCGAACCGCTCGAACCAGTCCGTTGCCGTCCCGATGTCCGTGGTGGCGGGCGTCAGGTGCAGCGGCGACTCCACATCTTCGAGCAGCCGCTCCAGCGTGGAACGGCGTTCCTGCAGCGGCAGCGACCGCAGGTCGACATCGTCCAGCGCGAGCAGGTCGAACAGGACGAGGTGCGCCGGGGTGGTGGCCGCGAGCATCTGCACCCTGCTGTCGGCGGGATGGATGCGCTGCTGCAGCAGATCGAAGTCCAAGCCGTCCGGACCGGGCACCACGAGCTCGCCGTCCATGACGCAACGCTGTGGGAGCATCCGTCGGATCGGCTCGACCAGCTCCGGGAAGTAACGCGTCAAGGGCTTTTCGTTGCGGCTGCCCAGCACGACCTCATCGCCGTCGCGGAACACGATGCAGCGGAACCCGTCCCACTTGGGCTCGTACAGGAAGTCGCCGGAGGGGATCTCCTTCGTCGCCTTGGCGAGCATCGGCCGCAGCGGTGGGGAAACCGGGAGCCGCACCCGCGAGGTTCTACACCACAGACGTCGGAGTGGGTGTCCGGCCGGTCTCGGACATGCGTCACCGCTCTCAGGAAGCGAACATCCGGTCGAGTACATCGCTGATGTCATCGCCGATGACGAGCAGCTCCCGCACCCGCGGCTTGCAGAGACCGTCGCCGACTGCCCGATCGAGGAACGCGATCAGGTCGTCGTAGTAGCCCGCGACGTTGAGCAGGCCCATCGGCTTGGGATGCAGACCCAGGTAGGACCAGCAGAGGACCTCGAACATCTCCTCCATCGTGCCGACGCCGCCCGGCAGGGTGAGGAAGGCGTCGGCACGGTCGAACATCACGCGCTTTCGCTCCGGCATGTCGGCGACCACCACGAGCTCGTCGAGTCCGGTGTGGGCGACCTCGGGCTTCATCAGGTGTTCGGTGATGACGCCGATGACGGATCGACCGCCGGTGATCATCTCGTCCGCGACGACGCCCATGAGACCGACCTGACCGCCCCCGTAGACCAGGTCGAGACCACGTCGGGCGAGCTCACGACCCACCTCGCCGGCGGTGTCTGCATAGACGACGTCTCCGCCGACGTGTGACGCGCAGTAGACGCAGATGCGCAACGGTCCTCCGGTCGGATCCTCCACGGCGGCGGACGCTACCGGGCTGCGACGACCTCGCCGACCGCCTTTGGGGAGACATGAGCACCGCAAGTACCGTTCGATGCCATGGAGCACCCCATCCGAGAGCGGGTCGAGGACCTCGCCAAGCGCCGTGAGCTCGCGCTCACCCCCGGCTCGCAGCGTTCGATCGACCGCCAGCACGAGCGCGGCAAGATGCTCGCCCGGGAGCGCATCGACCACCTGCTGGACGAGGGCTCGTTCCACGAGCTCGACATGCTCGCCCGTCACCGGGCCGGCGAGGCGCTCGGCGACCGACCGTACGGCGACGGCGTCATCACCGGCTGGGGCACCGTCGACGGTCGGAAGGTGTTCGTGTTCAGCCAGGACTTCACGGTCTTCGGCGGGGCGCTGGGCGAGGTGTTCGCCGAGAAGATCATGAAGCTCATGGACCTGGCCATGAAGGTCGGCGCTCCGGTCATCGGCCTCAACGACGGCGCAGGTGCCCGGATCCAGGAAGGGGTCGTGTCGCTCGCCAGCTACGGCGGGATCTTCTACCGGAACGTGAAGTCGTCGGGGGTGACGCCGCAGATCAGCGTGATCATGGGCCCGTGCGCCGGCGGTGCCGTCTACAGCCCGGTGATGACCGACTTCGTGTTCATGGTCGACGAGACGTCGTACATGTTCATCACCGGTCCGGACGTGGTGAAGCAGGTGACCGGCGAGGAGGTCAGCCAGCAGGAGCTCGGCGGAGCCCGGACCCACACATCCACCTCCGGTGTCGCGCAGTTCATCTCGCCCGATGACAAGGCCTGCCTCGACGACGTGCGGTACCTGCTCGGGTTCCTCCCGTCGAACAACATGGAGGAGGCCCCGGTCGAGCCGACCGCGGACCCGGTGGACCGACGCTGCGAGGAGCTCTACGACCTCATCCCCGCCTCGGCGAACCAGCCCTACGACATGCGCGACGTCGTGCGCACGGTCGTCGACGACGGCGACTTCTTCGAGTACGCCCGTGACTGGGCCGGCTCCATCATCTGCGGGTTCGCCCGTCTCGGTGGTGCCAGCGTCGGCATCGTCGGCAACCAGCCATCGATGTTCGCCGGTGTGCTCGACATCGAGTCGTCGTCGAAGGCGGCGCGCTTCGTGCGGACCTGCGACGCGTTCAACGTCCCGCTCGTGACGTTCGTGGACGTGCCCGGCTTCCTGCCGGGCACCGACCAGGAGTGGAACGGCATCATCCGCCGCGGCGCCAAGCTGCTCTACG
>CAYSCB010000008.1:0-22328 GCA_964429335.1 uncultured Aquihabitans sp. | reverse complement strand
CAGCTCCCACTGATCGAGCGGCATCTCCCAGCTGAGCCCGGGCAGAACGATCCCCGCGTTCTGGATCGACACGGTCAGTCCGCCGAGGTCCTCGGCCGCTGTCACGAGCGCCCCGTGGTGCGACGGGTCACCGATGTCACCGACCGCACTGATCACCTTCGTCGAACGCGGCAGCTCCGCGATCGTCGCGTCGAGCAGCCCACGGCTGCGGTCCGCCAACACGAGCGACATGCCTGCCCCCGCGAGCCGGCATGCGATGGCAGAGCCGATACCACCCCCTGCTCCGGTCACGATCGCGACGCCACCCCCGACACCCATCGCCGTCGGACCGTAGCGCTTCGGGCCGGTACCGTGAACCGCCGTATGACCCCGAAGCCGACCCGATCCGTCCCGGACAAGCCGACCATCGACGGCCTGGAGGACCGCTGGGGGGAGCGCTGGGAGGCTGACGGGACCTACGCGTTCGATCGCACCGCCACGAGGGACGAGGTCTTCTCGATCGACACCCCGCCACCGACGGTGTCCGGCTCCCTGCACGTCGGTCACGTCTTCAGCTACACCCACACCGACGTCGTCGCCCGCTACCAGCGCATGCGCGGCAAGGCCGTCTTCTATCCGATGGGCTGGGACGACAACGGCCTGCCCACCGAACGTCGAGTCGAGAACTACTTCGGGGTCGTGTGCGACCCGTCCGTCCCGCCGGGGATGCCGGAGCTCCCGTCGCCGACGCCGACGAAGCGCCAGGAGTTCACCCACGTCAGCCGACCCGACTTCATCGAGCTGTGCGAACGGCTCCTGGTCCTCGACGAGGAGGCCTTCGAGGCGCTGTTCCGCCACCTCGGGCTGTCGGTCGACTGGTCCTACACCTACGCCACGATCGACGAGGCCAGCCGTCGCACCTCGCAGCTCGCGTTCCTGCACGACCTCGCCCGCGGCGACGCCTACTCCCAGGAGGCGCCGTCGCTGTGGGACGTCACGTTCCAGACTGCGGTCGCCCAGGCCGAGCTCGAGGACCGTGAGCGGCCCGGCGCGTACCACCAGCTGGCGTTCCACCTCACCGGCGGGGCGACCACCACCGACGGCGGGACCGACGTGCTCATCGACACGACACGACCCGAGCTCGTGATCAGCTGCGTGGCGCTCGTCGCGCATCCTGACGACGAGCGGTTCCAGGCGCTGTTCGGGGCGACGGTCACGACCCCAGCGTTCGGCGTCGAGGTCCCGATCCTCGCCCACCCGCTCGCCGAGCCGGACAAGGGCACCGGCGTCGCGATGATCTGCACCTTCGGCGATGTCACCGACGTCACGTGGTGGCGCGAGCTCGACCTGCCGACCCGGGCGGTGATCGGACGCGACGGGCGGTTCCAGGCCGACGCACCCGAGTGGCTGACCACCGACGTCGCACGGCAGCACTACGGCCGCATCGCCCGCAAGGCCGCCGGCGGCGCACGCGAGCAGATGGTGCAGATCCTCACCGAGACCGGTGAGCTGCTCGGCGACATCCGCCCGATCAGCCACCCCGTCAAGTTCTACGAGAAGGGCGACAAGCCGCTCGAGATCGTCACGAGCCGGCAGTGGTACATCCGCAACGGCGGCCGCTCCGCACCTCGCCGCGAGGAGCTCATCGCCCGGGGCGGCGAGCTCAACTGGGTCCCCTCCTACATGCGCCACCGCTTCGACAACTGGGTCGGCGGGCTCGCCGGCGACTGGCTGATCTCACGCCAGCGGTTCTTCGGCGTGCCGTTCCCCCTGTGGTACCCGCTCGACGCCGACGGCGAGATCGACCACGACCACCCGATCCTGCCCGACGAGGGATCGCTGCCCGTCGACCCGCTCGCAGAGCCTGCACCCGGGTTCACCGAGGACCAGCGCGGCGTCCCAGGCGGCTTCGTCGGTGACCCCGACATCATGGACACGTGGGCGACGTCGTCGTTGACCCCGCAGATCGGCTGCCGCTGGGTGGACGACCCCGATCTGTTCGCGCGCACGTTCCCGATGGACCTGCGACCCCAGGCCCACGACATCATCCGCACCTGGCTGTTCTCCACGCTGCTGCGCAGCGACCTGGAGTTCGACGCGCTGCCGTGGCGCAACACCGCCCTGTCGGGATGGATCCTGGATCCGGACCGCAAGAAGATGTCGAAGTCGAAGGGCAACGTCGTCACACCGCTCGGCCTGTTGGAGCAGTACGGCTCCGACGGCGTCCGCTACTGGGCCGCCAGTGCCCGTCCCGGTACCGACACCGCCTTCGACGAGTCGCAGATGAAGGTGGGGCGACGGCTCGCGATCAAGCTGCTGAACGCCAGCCGGTTCGCGCTGTCGTTCGGATCGGTCGATCCCGGTGCGTCGGTGACCGAAGCGCTCGACCGGGCGATGCTCGCCGAGCTCGCCGCACTCGTGGAGGACGCCACCGCCGCCATGGACGGCTTCGACCACGCCCGTGCACTGGAGCGCACCGAGATGTTCTTCTGGCGCTTCTGCGACGACTACCTCGAGCTCGTCAAGGGCCGCGCCTACGGCACCGAGGGCACCGACGAGCAGTCGGCTGCGACGATGTCGGCCCGAGCGGCGCTCACCGCCGCGCTGGCGGTGCTGCACCGGCTCTTCGCCCCGGTGCTCGTGTACACCTGCGAGGAGGTCTGGTCGTGGTGGATGGAGGGATCCGTCCACCTCGCCGACTGGCCCGACGCGACAGCGCTGCGCTCGGCTGCAGCAGATGGGAACCCCGTTGCGCTCGACGTGGCCGGTGCGGTCCTGTCGGAGATCCGCGGCGCGAAGTCGGCAGCGAAGGCGTCGATGCGCACGCCCGTGGTCCGCGCCGTCGTGACCGACTCCGCCGAGCGCATCGCTGTGTTGCGCAGCGTCGCCGCGGACGTCGCCGAGGCGGGCAAGGTCGCCGATCTGCAGCTCACCGACGGCGACTCGTTCTCCGTCGAGGTCACCCTGGCCGACCCCGACGCCTGAGAACCCCACACCCCCGTTCCGCCCCCCTTCCATCCGTTCTGTTCGTCGGATCACAACCCTGAGGTTGTGATCCGACGAACAGAACGGGGACGAACAGAACGGGGCTGGGGGGTCAGCGGGAACGGTGCGTCGGCAATCGCCCGTGGCCCTCCACCCGGCCCTGCTTGAGGTCGACCATGCGGACCAGCACCCGGTAGAAGCGGTCCGGTTCGCTCACGTCGGTCATCGCCCGGAACGCTGAGCGTTCGTTCGCGCTCTCGATCCGGATCGTGGCCGACCCGGCGATCCACTGCAGGAACGTCTCGCTGCGACTGACGTCGGTGATCTTGCCCCAGGGGATGAACTCCATCTGCCGGTGCAGCACACCGGTGATCCGCAGCACCCGCAGATCGGTGATCACGTACCGCGTGAACCGCTTGCGCAGCCAGTCCACGGCCATGTACGCCACGAGCACCAGGAGTGCGACCAGCGACAGGCCGATCGTCAGGTCGGTGCCGATCGTGGCGAGCACGAGGAACACGCCGACACCGACGATGACGACCCACGCCTTCTCGATCAGCCAGGACTTGAACGACCGGGTGGTCTCGAGCTTCACCACCTCGTCGCCGACGAGGTAGTCGTCGACGATCTGGTCCGGGTTCCACCGACGGGGGATCCGCCTGCCGTTCAGCGACCGGTCGCGCACGACGACGTGGCCGCCCGAGCGCGCCGGGGAGCTCACGAGTGCCCGAAGCTGCCCACGAAGTCCGCCAGCTTGGAGAACACCTCCTGGAGGAGGGTTCCGACGTTGCCCAGGATGTGGGTCACGTCACCCGCGGCGGTGGCCGGGCTGCGCCAGATGGCGAAGACCAGGAACGCGCCAGCAAGCGCCCCCAGCGGTAGCGCCACCTTCTTCATGCGCTCCTCCTGACCGCGAACCTCTTCCGGAGCTCCGTCCGCCGCTGAAGGTAGCGGGAGCCACAGCAGCGCTGGTGGATGCCGGCGGCGGCGACGGCTACGCGCGGTCGGGGCGGTCGTACGGCGTCGTCGGGTACGGACCCGCGAGCGGGATGTCCGCGTCGTCGAACGCGCGGAGGATCCGGCGCCGGTACTCGCGCTCGACGCGGAACTGCTCTCCCGGCGAGGTGTCGACGACCACCCGGAGCGTGACACCGAGGGTGTCGATCCGCTGCACCCCCATGACGTCGGGATCCGAGCTCACCACGTCGGACCACTCCTGGTCGGCCCGCAGGTCCTCACCCGTGTCGCCCAGGATCCGACACGCCCGGTCGACGTCGGCCTCCGGTGCCACGACCACGTCCACCACCGCACGTGACCAGCTCTGGCTCTTGTTGCCGACCCGGACGATCTCACCGTTCGCGACGTGCCAGACCGTGCCGTTCGTGTCACGGAGGCGGGTCGAGCGCAGCGTGACCCGCTCCACCTTGCCGACCGCCGGTGCTCCTGCGTCGATGACGTCGCCGACGCCGTAGCGGTCCTCGACGACGATGAACCAACCGGCGAGCACGTCGCGCACGAGGTTCTGCGCACCGAAGCCGAGTGCGACGCCGACCACCCCCGCCGAGGCGACGATCGCCGCGAGGCTGACGCCGAGCACCGCGAGGATCCACCCGGCGGCGACGGCCACGACCACCGTCGCTGCGATGGAGCGGGCGATCGTGGACATGGTCGCCGCGCGTGCGACGGCACGGCCGTCGAGTCGCTGGGTGCGCAGACCATCCGGGACGTAGCCGCCGAGGCGGTCTGCGTTGTCTGCCATCCGCTGTCCGGTGCGCTTGATCAACACACCGACACCACGGTTCGCGAGGTAGGCGAGCGCGAGGATGCCGGCGATCTGCAACGGCTTCTCCGACAGCCAGCCGACGACCCGCGCCAGCGTCTCGTTGTGGGTCGCGTCGTAGACCGGCCCGCACGCCCAACCGGTGTCGGCGCAGAATCCCGGGTCCGTCGCCACGTCGGGGATCGTAGTGAAGGAGCGGGTGGACCCGTCAGCTAGCATCCGGGACCATGTTCGGTCGCAAGCGGCGCATCGAAGAAGCGACTGCCGTCGTCCGTCGAGGGTATGACCGGGCGATCGTGGACGCCGGCGTGATCCTGTTCCAACAGGTCGCCGACGGCACGGACGGCCACTACGTCTCTTCGTCCATCGTCGACCTCCTGGGCTGGGACGCGACCGCCTTCCGGACCCCCGGAACGCTCCGGCGGATCGTCCATCCCGATGACCTCGCGACGTTCCGGACGGCGGCGCCGATCACCCGCTCCGAGGAGCCAGCGATCGATCTCCGCGGCCTCCTCGACGACCAGGACCCGACATCGCCGGGCGGAGCCGACGACGCAGCGGAGCCCGTCGTCCGCTTCCTGACCGCGGCCGGCGACTACCGCTCGATGGCGGTCCGGATGGTCGAGGTCGGCGTCGGAGAGCCCGCACGCGGGTCACTCATCGATGCATCCGTCGGCGCCGCGGAGCACCAGCGGGTGCGTCGGCTCGCCGAGGTGGCGGAGGCATCGCACCACGGGCATCTGCTGTTCGAGCTCGTGGACCGCGACGACCCGTCGTCGGTGACGTTCCGCGCCGCCAACGGCACGGCTCGACGCCTGTTCGACCTCGACCCGGCGCTACTCGACGGCGGCAGGCTCGAGCAGGTCTTCGACGGCCCGAGCGTCCGGCTCCTCCGCTCGGCGCTGTTCGACGTGGCGCACACCGGCGAGTCCCTCACCGCCCAGCGGCTGAGCTTCGCCGAGGTCCCCGGCACCTTCGTCGACCTCCGCATCGACCGGCTCGCCGACGGCTCGCTCGGCGTGACGATCGACGACGTCACCGCAGCGATGGAGCTCGAGGAGCGCATGCGCTTCCAGGCGATGCACGACCACCTGACGGGTCTCCCGAACCGCCTCGCCCTCGACGAACGCCTCGCGCTCGTCGCGACCGGCCTCGGTGCGAGCGAGCACATCGGTGTGATCCTGGTCGACGTCGACGGACTCGACGAGCTCAACCGCACCTTCGGCCACCACGTCGGCGACCGGATCCTCATCGAGCTGGGTCGTCGCCTGAGCGACGAGGTGTCCGGGGTCGACATGGTCGCGAGGATCGGCGGCAACGAGTTCACGCTGCTGACCGTCCCGGGCGCGCAGGAGGACGAGGTGCTCGAGCGTGCCCGCTCCGTCCAGCAGGTCATGGACCGCCCCGTCGACGTGGACGGCGACCTGCGCTCGGTGCGCTGCACCATCGGTACCGCGATCGCTCCGCAGCACGGACAGGACCCGGCGACGCTGCTGCGTGCGGCCGACGGGGCCCTGCGCCAGGCTCGCAGCAGCGCGGACGTGCTCGCGGTGTTCCATCCGCAGGAGGAGCGCTCGTTGACACGTCGGGTCGGTCTGCTGACCGAGCTGCGCAAGGGCCTCGCCAACCAGGAGCTCGGACTTCGCTACCAGCCGGTCGTGGACCTGCGCACCGGTCGGGTCACCAAGGTCGAGGCGGTGCTCCGTTGGGAGCGTTCCGCCGCCGGCCCACGCCACCCACGGGAGCTGGTCGAGATGGCCCATCGGTCCGGGCTGATCGAGCCGCTCACCCGTTGGGTCCTCGGCGAATCCGCTCGGGCAGCGGAGCGGATCGGGCGGGACCACGATGCGATGGTCGTGAGCACGGACCTGTCCATGCACCACCTCCACCACGACGAGCTGCTCAGCTTCATCGAACTCCTCGTGACATCCGGCGAACTGCCCCCGGCGACCGTCGAGATCGAGGTGACCGAGCCCGACCTGGCCCAGGATCCCGTCCGCGGCGCAGAGGTGCTCCGCCACCTGAACGGCCTGGGCATCAGCGTCGCCGTCGACGACTTCGGCACGGGCCACCTGCCGCTCGAGACGATGGAGTCCATGCCGGTCCACAGCATCAAGATCGACCGTGGCTTCACCACGGCGGTCACCTCCGTCGAGGCGGAGGCCGACGCGGTCGCCTCCACGATCGAGCTCGCGCATGGCCTCGGTCTGGCCGTCACAGCGGTCGGCGTTCCCGACGCATCGACGCTCGGCCGACTGACCGTCATGGGTTGCGACCACGCGCAGGGCGTGCACCTGTCCGAGGCCGTCACCTTCGAGGACCTCCCCCGCCGCGTCACCGAGCTCGAGGTCGCGATGAGCACCTGGGTCGGCGCGGCCGCCGTCGTCCTGGACTGAACTGCCCCGCTCAGCCGAGGGCGGACGCTGCGATCCCGGCCGCCCACCGGTAGTCGGCCTTGCCGTTCGGGCCACGCCGGATGGCATCGACGACCACCAACGCCTTCGGGCACTTGTAGCCAGCCAGGTGCTCCTTGGTGTGCGCGATGATCGCCTGTCGCAGCTCCGCGGAGTCGGCCTGGCCCGCGACCAGCTCGACGACGGCGTTGACCGACTGCCCCCAGCGCTCGTCGGCCAGCCCGACGACGTTCGCGTCGGTCACCGCCGGGTGCAACTTGAGCACCTCCTCGACCTCCTCCGGGTAGACCTTCTCCCCAGCGGTGTTGATGCACGCCGATCCACGGCCGAGCAGCCGGATCGTGCCGTCGGACTCGACGGTCGCGAAATCACCGGGCACCGACCACACCCGTCCGCCGAAGGTGCGGAACGTCGCCGCGGTCTTGTCGGGATCCTTGTAGTAGCCGATCGGGATCGGGCCGCCGACGGCGAGCACCCCGATCTCGCCGGAGCCTGCGACGACCTCTCTCCCCTCCTCGGTGAAGACCCGGGCGTGCTCCCCGAGTCGGAACGACGCCGTTGCGGTCGAACGTCCACGTCGGGTCACCGACGCCCCGAACCCCGTGCCCTCGGAGGATCCGAGGAGGTCGGCCATGATCGCGTCGGTCCACCGCAGGAGCTCGTCCTTCACCGGCTGCGACCAGATCACCCCTGAGCTCACGATCATGCGCAGCGACGACAGGTCATAGGGCCGGCCGGCGGCATCGGCCTCCTCGAGCGCCGCGAGCATCGGCTTCGCGAACGCGTCACCCACGATGGTGAGCTGGGTGATCCGTCGGTCCTGGACGGTGGCGCACAGCTCAGCGCCGTCGAGCGATCGACCCGTGAGGGTGGTGACGCTTCCACCGGCGAGCAGCACGCCGTTCGCGGAGAGACCCGATGTGCCGTGCATGAGCGGAGCCGCAGCGAGCAGCCGGATCGCAGCACCGCTGTCGTGGAAGGCCCTCGCCGCGGCCACGACGTCAGCCGCTGTCGTCGGCACGGGCGCACCGATGATGCGGAACGTGGCGGCAGCCGTGCCGATGAGGCTGCGATGCGGCCACATCACGCCCTTCGGCATCCCGGTGGTCCCACCGGTGTAGAGGAACCACAGATCATCGCCTGACCGCTCGATCCGCGGCATCGGTGTCGCCGCGGCGACAGCGTCGTCGAATCCGACCGCGAGCGGTGTCCCGTCGTCACGACGCCAGTCGGGAACCGGGTGGCCATCGCTCGCGCCGACGACGAGCACCGTGCGGATCAGCGGCAGGTCGGCCCTGACCGCGCCGAGACGCTCGACGAGCTCCGCGGACACCACGACTGCCTCCGCGTCGGAGTTGTCGAGCAGGTGGTGCAGCTCGCCCTCCAGGTAGCGGTAGTTCACGTTCACCGGGACGCACCGGGCCTTGAACGCCCCGAAGGTCGCCTCCAGGTACTCGTTGGTGTTGTACAGGTACAGGGCGACCTTGGCGCCCGGTCGAAGCCCCGCGTCGTCGAGATGTCCGGCGACGAGCGACGCGACCCGCTCGAAGTCCGCCCAGGTGCGCACCACGTCACCGTGGTTGACGGCTTCGGCGGCGGGGAGCGCGTCGGCGATCGCCTCCCACGCCGTCGCGAGGTTCAGGCCGGCCCGTCCCGGCTCCGGCATCTCGGTATCCGGCAATTCGGTATCCGGCATCGTCACCTGCACCCCCGTATCCTCTCGTGCCACAGACGTCGCGCGGTGGCCGCGGGCACCGCATCCACCCCGACGACGTCCGCCCCCGATGAGAGGAGCCCACCATGCCCGTCCGACGGGTCGATTCGCCAGCTGAAGCCGCCGCGTTCATCAACCCGGACGACACGCTCGTCATCGGGCTCGGACCGGCACATCCCGTCGGGTTCCTCCACGCGCTCGGGGACCGCGACGACTGGACGGGGCTCGAGATGTTCGGTGCGCTGCTCACCGACCTCTACGCCGTGTTCACCAAGCCGGGTGTCCACTTCCGCAGCGGCTTCTTCGGACCGGCGGAGCGCTTCCTGCGCGACAGCGGTGCGAACATCGAGTACGTCCCCGCCGACTTCCGCCGGTTCGCACCGATCGTCGAGGAGCTCCACCCACGCGTGATGGCGACCGCTGCGGCGTCGCCGGATGCCGACGGGTACCTCAGCCTGTCGCTGCACGCCGGAACGACCGTCGACGAGCTGCACCGGGTGGGGGCAGATCCGGACCGGCTGCTCATCGTCGAGCACTCGCCCGCGTACCCCCGCACGTTCGGGATCGAACCCGACCACCCACACCGGCTCCACATCGACGAGATCGACGTGCTCCTCGAGACCGATCGGGCACCGATCAACCTGCCCGACGTGCCGGGGACCGACGAGGATCGGGCCATGGCCGAGATCGCGCTGACGTTCATCCCCGACGAGGCGACGATCCAGACCGGCATCGGCGCGGTCCCGTCCCTGATCGCGACCGCCCTCGCAGAGGGGCCCGGTGGCGGCTACGGCGTCCACTCCGAGATGTTCACGACCGGGTTGATGCGCCTGCACCAGGCCGGGAAGGTCACCAACACCAACAAGGGCTGTCACGAGGGCTACTCCGTCACCACGTTCGCGGCGGGCACACCGGAGCTCTACGAGTGGCTCGACGGCAACGACTCGGTGCGCTTCCTGCCGGTCGACATCGTCAACGACGCCCGGCGGATCGCCGCGAACGACGACTTCGTGTCGGTCAACGGCGCGACCGCGGTGGACCTCTGGGGCCAGGTGGCCGCGGACACGGTCCGGGGTCGGCAGCACTCCGGCACCGGTGGGCACGAGGACTTCCTCGCGGGAGCGGGTCTGCAGACCGACGACCGCTCCCTGCTCTGCCTGCGCTCCACCGTGACCGTCGACGGCGAGGTGGTGTCGCGCATCATGGCGAACGTCGGTCCGGAGATGCTCGTGACCACGCCACGCCACCAGGTGGACGTCGTGATCACCGAGTACGGCGCCGCGGAGCTCAGCGGCCGGACGGTGCGGGAGCGGGCCCAGGCACTCGTGCAGATCGCCCACCCGGACTTCCGCGACGAGCTGCAGGAGGCCGCTGAGCGGATCGCCTGACGGATCCGGTTCAGCGGACCAGGAGCGCGAGCGCCCCCGGATCCTCGCTGCGGGGATCGAACCAGCGCAGCCAGATCCCGATGCGGTGTCGACCCGCGCGCAGTCGGTGACGTTGCGTCGTGTCCGGTCCGCACGACGCCGTTCCGATGCCGCGCTGGCCGACGTCGATCGCCAGGTGGGTGAGGGACCGGTCGTGGGGCAGCTCGTCGGTGTGGGTCGCTGCGGCCAGGTCGGCATCGGAGTGGTGGCGTGCCGAGAAGCCGAGTGGACCGTCGGCGACGACGAGCAGGCCGACGCGCCGCTCGCGCAGCGCCAGCCAGCGCAGGCCGGTGTGGTGGCCGTGCTCCTGGGGGAACGCGAAGGGGACGTACTGCTCCGCGACGGTGGAGCGCCACCGGCCGACCAGCGCCGCGGCCCGGCGGTCGGAGTAGCACTCGTACGGGCCGTCACCGAACCACTCGAGACGATCGAAGGAACCCGGCAGCACCGTCGTGATCCCGATGCGTGGGACGTCGACGAGCTCCTCGGACAGACGCATCGTCACCGCGAGGTGACCCCAGCCGTCCGAGGTGCCGGTCGATTCACGCAGGTGGACCTCGACCGGTGCCGCGGACCCCGCGGGACGCAGGAATCCGGTGGAGGTGACGACGTCAGACCCCGAACGTCTCCGGCGCCGTTGCAGACCCGGCTCCCAGACGGCATCGAGGATCCCCAGGCTCCCCCACCGGGCGAGCCGTTCGGACCACTCGCGCATCCAGCTCGTCTGGATCGCGTCGTTGTCGGTCAACGCCCGGGTGAGCGTCGGCGTCCACACCAGCTCGACGGGTGGTTCGTCCGACGCATCGACCACGACGGGCGGACGGGTCCTCGCGGCCGTGACCGGTGGCGACTCCAGCGTGATCTGGTCCGCGCCGACGACGTGTCCTGCCGGTGCCCACGCGGTGGAGCGACGCTGCGCCCAGCGCAGCGTCAGGAACGCCTCGCCGGCACCGCGGAGGCGACGGCGATCGATCGGGATCCGGATGAGAGCGGAGGACCCGGAAGGGATCGGAGCGACGTCGAGCTCACCTCTGTCGACGACGTCGCCGTCGGCGGACAGCTCCCATCGACACCGAAGGTCCGAGGTGTCGATGAAGTGCCGGAGGTTCGTGAAGCGGACCCGGACCCCACCCGGTCGTTCGTCCACCAAGTCCGCTCGGACCGGTCGGCCGACGTGGGCGACCTCGGCCATGGCCGGATGTGGTGTGCGGGCCGCGTCGACGAGGCCGTCGCAGACGAAGTTCCCGTCGTTCGGTTCGTCACCGAAGTCCCCGCCGTAGCCCCACACCGCTCCGCCGTCGGGGAGCGACCGTCCCGGTAGCGGGATGCCGTGTTCGACCCACTCCCAGATGAACCCGCCCTGCATCCCCGGCGTCGAGCGGAACGCCTCCCAGTAGCGGTCCAACCCGCCGTTCGAGTTGCCCATCGCATGGGAGTACTCGCAGAGGATGACGGGCCGCCGCCGGTCGCCGCTCCAGCGCGCCCGCGCCACCGCGTCGTCGACCGTCGTGTACATCGGGCACACGATGTCGGTGACGGGCGCCTCGGCGTACAGGTCGTGCATCAGCGGGCCCTCGTACTGCACCGGTCGGCTCGGATCGAAGCGACGGAGCCACGCGGCCGCCTCGTCGTGGGGTGGGCCGTAGCCGGACTCGTTGCCGAGCGACCACACGATGATGCTCGGGTGGTGGAGGTCCCGTCGGGCCATGCGCTCCACCCGCTCGACGATGGTCCGAGCGAACCGCGGGTCGTGGCACAGCGAGTCCTGACGACCGTGTGCCTCGACGTCGGCCTCGTCGATGACGTACAGGCCGAGCTCGTCGCACAGCTCGGCGAAGTGCTCGTCGTGGGGGGCGTGCGCCGCGCGGACGGCGTTGATGTTGTGCTCCTTCATCAGGCACAGGTCGGTCCGGGTCAGCTCCCGGGTGACGGCCCGACCCCGCTCGGGATCGTGCTCGTGGTGGTTGACGCCGTTGAGCATCACCGCCTCGCCGTTGACGAGCAGCCGACGGTCGCGGACCTCGACGCTGCGGAACCCGGTGTGCAGCGACGTCGTCTCGATCACCGCACCGTCGGCGTCACGCAGCACGACGACGACCCGGTGGCGCACGGGTGACTCCGCCGACCACGGCTCCACACCGGGCACCTCCAGGCGTGCGCTGACCGATCCCGGACGGACGAACATGGCCGACACGAGCTGGGTGGCCTCGTCGGTCGGGTTCCACGCCGGCACGTCGAGTCGACCGGTCGTCGCGAGCTGCCGCGCTCGACCGGTCTCGACGAGCACCTCGACGCTGCCACCGCCAGCGGCCACGTCGGCCACCATCGGTCCGTCGACCTGCACACGGCATGCCAGCGTGCCGGTCCACTGTCCGGGGTGACCTTCCAGGCCGGGGGTGAGCTCGATGCCGGCGAGGTGGTCGGCAGCGGTCGAGTACAGGCTGACGCTGCGCTGCAGTCCCCCGTGCCACCACTGGTCCTGGTCCTCGACCCAGGTCTGCGCCGACCAGCGGATGACGACCAGCGCGAGCGTGCAGCGTCGACCCGGCCGGACGTGGTCGGTGAGGTCGAACTCGCTCGGCAGCCGGCTGTCGGTGCCGAGACCCACCGCGACGCCGTCGACGAAGACGACGACCACCGACTCGGCCGCTCCGACGCGCAGCACGGTGCGTCGACCGCGCCACTCCGCCGGGATCATCACCCGTCGCACGTACACGCCCGTCGGGTTGCGATCCGGGACCCGTGGCGGCTCGCCAGCGAACGGCATGACCACGTTGGTGTAGTGCGGTGACGAGAAGCCCTGCAGGGTCCACGCCCCCGGCACCTCGATCGTGCGGGCGCGCTTGGTCCCCGGGGCGGGCCCGGACACCGCGTCCGCGGTGACGTCGTCGGGTCGCTCGAAGCCCCGGAAGCTCCACGTGCCGTCGAGCGAACGCCACCACGGACTGACCGAGGGGTCACCGGCGCGCGCCGTGGAGACGTCGGGGAACGGCACGGCGAGGGGTCGGATCGGCAGACGGTTCCACGAGGTCAGCTCCGGGTCACGCCACCACTCGGGTCGCAGCACGGCGTCCACTCCTTCCGCGTTCACGCCGCCCGCTCCCGGAGGACCCGCAGGGCCTCGTCCGCGTGCACGTCGAAGTTCGTCTCGGAGCTGATGACCGAGAGGACCCGTCGGTCGGTGTCGATGACGAACGTGGTCCGCTTGTTGAACGGCAGCAGAGGTCGTCTCACCCCGAACTCGGCGGCCACGGACTTCGAGGTGTCCGACAGGAGCGGGAAGCCGAGCTCGTGGGCCGCGTCGAACGCGGCCTGCCGGTCGACGCCGTCGGCCGAGATCCCGACACGGCGGGCGCCGACCTCGTCGAACTCCGCCGCGAGGTCACGGAAGTGGCAGGACTCCCTCGTGCAGCCGGTGGTCATGGCCCGCGGATAGAAGAACAGCACCACCGGACCGTCGGCCAGCAGGGTGCTCAGCGTGCGTTGGGTGCCGTCCTGGTCCGGCAGCGTGAAGTCGGGGACGGTGTCGCCGGTGTGGAGCATGTGGACCACTCTCCCATGCCGAGACGCTCACGTCTCCTGTCGCAGGACCCGTGCGCGCAGCTCGGCGAGGACGTCGTCGCCGACGCCGATGGATCGGAGGTAGCCCTCCACGCCACCGTGCTCGCTCTCCAGGTGCCCGAGCGTCGCCACCATCGTGTCCGCGCGGGCCGACCAGACGCCGACGGCCAGGTCGTCGTCATCGACGTCGGTGTCACCGAGCCGGCCGAGGACGCGCAGCCACGACACCTGGACGGCCGTGGCCCGGGCGGACGCCGCGTAGTCCGCCACGATCGCCTCCTTCGGCGACCCCACCGCCCCGAGCAGCAGCATGGCGAGCAGCCCGGTGCGATCCTTGCCGACCGCGCAGTGGAACGCGACCCCACCGTCCGCGTCGACCACGGCCCGCACCGCTTCCGCGTAGCGATCGCCGAAGGCGGAGAGGATGTCGACGTAGCGGTGGGCGAGCAGCCGATCCCGCGGCACGTCGGTCACCTCCCACTCATAGGTCGGGTCGAGCACCGGGAGGTGCAGCACCTCGATCTCGATCCCGTCGATCGGGCTGAACGTGCCGGCAGCGGAGCGCTCGCTGTCGTCACGCAGGTCGAGGACGCGACGGATCCCGTGGTCGTGCAGCGCCTGCATGGTCTCCGGCGAGCTGCGCTGGAGGGCATCGGCCCGGACGAGGACCCCCTCGCGCACGACCGCGCCGCCGGACGCGGGCGTCCCACCGAGATCGCGGAGGTTGAAGATCCCGTCGCGGGCGAGACCCGGGCGCAGGTGCGACGCCGGCACCGGATCCCTCAGGCCAACCCGACGACGACACCGATGCCGTCGGCGCCCACGTCGAGGTCATCGATCTCGACACCCAGCACGTCGGGGGTCTCACCCGGCATCTCCCCACCGATCGGG
Organism: uncultured Aquihabitans sp.; assembly: GCA_964429335.1. GTDB lineage: Bacteria > Actinomycetota > Acidimicrobiia > Acidimicrobiales > Microtrichaceae > Dermatobacter. Next base: position 7,577 of record CAYSCB010000008.1, on the reverse strand, counting down.
ATGTGGATGACGGCGGGGAAGCGCATGCGCAGCGGCGCGAACGCGGCCAGCCCACCGATGCGGCGGTTCATGCCGTTGATCACGTCGGTGATGCCGAAGGTCGGGAACGGTTCGGGTAGCTCCACCCACGCAGCGTGCAGCGCGACCTCCAGGCGCCCACCGGTCAGGCGGGGACGCAGATCGGAGCGGAGGGCGAGTCGCAGATCGGGGATCCGCTCCGACAGCAGGCGCGTCTGGCGCAGGGTGCTCTGGACGCGTCGGTCACCCAGGTCGAGCTGGATCTCGAACGGGAGCGGGCGGTCCCCGGCGACCATGGCGAGCAGCAGCGTCGCCACGTGGTCGACGCCGGAACGCGTGAGCGACAGCGCGACCCGCTTGCCCGCAACCGGGAGCGGGGTCGCCCGGCCCTCGACGTCGGGGGCGGCGGCGAGACCGATCGTCATCAGTCCCGAGGTGATCCGGACATCGGCACGACCGGTGAGCGCGCCGAGATCGACGAGCGCGTCGCCGACCGACGCACCGAGGTCGGCACCGACGACACCGACCTGCTCACCGAGGGTCGACCACAGCTGATCGCCCATGCCCGAGAACAGCATGTTGACGATCTGCGTCATCGGCATCCACGTCGCGGGGTCGACGCCTTCCGGCGGTGGAGCGTCCATGTCGACGCTGACGCCGATGAGCTCGCTGCCCTCCAGCGCGAGGCCGACCTGGACGGTGTGGTCGGACCGCAGCTCGACGACGGGGTCGACGAGCGCCTCCACGCGGATCGGGATCGGGATCGGCTCCGAGGGCAGCATCGGGACCGCCGGAGCGGTCGACCCCTCGAAGCCGAGGGCCTCCACCACGACCTCACCCGTGGCGGTGACCACCACGCGAGCGCGGCCGCCGTCGCTGGATCGCAGGTCGAAGGTGCCGCCGTTGACCGTCAGCGTGACGCGGAGGCGCACGTCGCCCATCGCCGGCAGCGCGACGTCGGTCTCGACCTGTTCGAGTGTCACGCCCTCACCGACGGCGAGGACGGCGAGATCGTTCAGCATCTCCTCGGTGACAGCGGCGCACAACGCCCACTTGGTGCTGGTCATGGCCGAGTGTCTAGCCGAACACGCCGGCAGGCTCAGGACTCGGCGAGCAGAGCCCGTCGAGCCTGCGACGCGGGGTGCATCAGCTTGGCGAGCGCCCGGTGCTCGAGCTGACGGATCCGCTCCCGTGACAGCCCGATGATCTCGGCGACCTGCGCCACCGAGCGGGGCTCAGCGTCACCGTCGGGGCCTCCGGCGAAGCCGTACCGGAGCTCGATGATCTCGCGCTCACGCTCGTCGAGCTCGCCGAACACCCGGTCGAGCTCCTCGGGCAGCAGGCTCGAGGCGAACCCCTCGACGGCGGTCCGAGCGGAGGGGTCCTCGACGAAGTCGCCGAGCTCCGCGCCGTCCTCGCCGACCGGGCCCGACAAGGACACGGGATCGGCAGCGACGCGCAGCAGCTCCACGACGCGCTCCTCGGTGAGACCGGTCGCCTCCGCGAGCTCGTCGGCCCGCGGCGATCGGCCGTTCGCATGCTCCAGGAGGTTGGTCATCTCGCGGATGCGCAACAGCTCGTCGTTCGCCCGGGAGGGCAGCTTCACCGACGAGCGTCCGGCAGCGATGCCACGTGAGATGAACTGCCGGATCCACCACACGGCGTAGGTCGAGAAGCGGAAGCCCTTCTCGTGGTCGAACTTCTCGACGGCGCGGATGAGACCCAGGTTGCCTTCCTGGATGAGGTCGAGCAACGGCACTCCGGCCGACTGGTACCGCTTCGCCACCGACACGACGAGGCGCAGGTTGGAGTTCACGAACAGCTCGGTGGCCTCGCGGCCCGCCCTGATGCGACTGCGGAGCCGGCGCCGCTCCGCAGCGGTCGCCGCGGTCCCGAGCCGGTCGAGCTCGTCCTGGGCCGCACGTCCGTCGGCGATCGTGCGCGCGAGCGCCTGCTCGCCCGCAGGCGTCAACAGCGGGTGCTTGCCGATCTCGTCGAGGTAGAGGCCGACGGGATCGTCGATGCCCGAACGTCGTCGGGATCTGGTCCTGGGAGCGGTCGCGGTGCTCACGACCCCTCCAACACCGGCGCAGTTGGTTCTATGCCCGAAGTTCCCGGATCCCGAAATCAGCCCCGATGCGACATCAGTCCCGACGAGCTTCGGCCCGGACCAGCCCCTCCAGGAGGAGCCGGCGCTCGGCCACCGCGATCGATCGGCGCGTCGCCGCAGCGGCGTCGGGCGTGACCGAGATCGAGTCGATCCCGAACCGCACGAGGTGCTCGGCGTAGGACGGATCGTTCGACGGCGCCTGACCGCACAGCGAGGCGGTGATGCCGACCTCGTGGGCGGTGGTGATGATCCGCCCGATGGCGTCGAGCACAGCGGCGTCGGCCGGGTCGAACAGGTCCGCGCACAGCTCGGAATCACGGTCGACGCCGAGGATGAGCTGTGTGAGGTCGTTGGAGCCGATCGACACGCCATCGATGCCGAGCGCCGCGTACTCCGGGATCCGGAAGACGACCGATGGCACCTCGGCCATCACCCAGCGATGCATCCGGTCGTGGCGCTCACGCCCGAGCGCCGACGCATCGATGAGATCGAGGCACGCCTCGAGCTCCCAGGTGGTTCGCACGAACGGGATCATCAGGTGCAGGTTCGGGGTCTCCTCGCGCACCCGGGCGAGCGCGTCGAGCTCCCAACGGAACAGCTCCGGGTCCGTGACGTAGCGGTAGCAGCCCCGCCAGCCGATCATCGGGTTCGCCTCGGTCGGCTCGAACCGGTCCCCACCCTCGAGGCCACGGAACTCGTTGGTCCGGAAGTCCAGGCTCCGGTACACGACCGGTCGGGGGGCGAACGCCCTGGTGATCCGCAGCAGCGACGCCGCCATGGCCGACACGAACGCCTCACGGTCGCCGCGTTCGAGCAGCACCCCGGGGTGCACGCCGCCGAGCGCGTGCGTCGCCATCATCTCGGCGCGCAGCAGCCCGACACCGTCGACCGGCAGCGCCGCGGCCGCCTCGGCCCCCTCAGGGATCGCAAGGTTGACGTACAGCCGCGTCCCGGTCACCGGCTCGGCCGCGTCGTGTCCCCCCGGTGCGGTCGTGGCCGTCGGCATCGCCGCGGGCACCGTGTGCGCCGCGACAGCGGCGTCTCCGGTGACGACGCCCCTCGTGATCGTGCCGGCACCGCCGTCCACCGTCACGACCTCGCCGTCGGCGAGATCCGTCGTCGCCGTGCGAGCACCGACCACGCACGGCACGCCCAGCTCGCGGGTGACGATCGCCGCGTGCGACGTCATCCCACCGGAGTCGGTGACGACCGCCGCGGCACGCTGCATGACCGGCACCCAGTCGGGACTGGTCGTCGGCGCCACGAGCACCTCGCCGTCGAGCAGGTCGATGCCGTCCCGGGGGTCGTGCAGGACGCGCACCGGTCCGACAGCGACGCCCGCCGAGGCCCCGAGGCCGACGAGCACGGCTTCGCGTGTGGCAGCGGATGCCGTGATCGGCCGGGACTGCACGATCCACATGCGACCGTCGTCGCCGATCGTCCACTCGACGTCCTGGGGTCGACCGTAGTGCTCCTGGATGCGGTGGCCGAGGTCCGCGAGCGCCAGCGCCTCGTCGTCGGTCAGGACGCGTTCGGCGAGCTCACCCCGACGCACCGAGACCATCGCGGACCGTGCGGTGTCGACGACGTAGGTGTCCGGTTCGACGATCCCGCCGACGACGACCTCGCCGAGCCCGCGGGCCGCTTCGATCACGAGGTGGTCCGGGTCGGTTCCCCGCGGGTCGACGCTGAACATGACCCCCGAACGCTCGACCGGCGCCATGCGCTGGACCACCACCGCGATCGCGGGTTCGACCCCCGGACGCCGCTCCGCCCGGTACGCGAGCGACCGGGGTGACACGAGCGACGACCAGCAGTCGAGGACGCGCTCGATGACCGCGTCGGCGCCGACGGTGTCCGCGTAGCTTTCGTGCATCCCGGCGAAGGACGCGCCGGCGGTGTCCTCGTCGGCTGCCGAGGACCGCACCGCGACCGCCGGGTCGTCACCGCCGAGGGAGCGGTATGCGTCACGGATCGCCGCGTCGAGCGTCGCGGGCAACCCGGCGCCGCGGATCGTCGCGCGCAGGGCACGGATCTGCTCGTCGCGCTCGGGACCGTCGGCTCCACCTTCCAGCGCACCGAACGCGTCGGCGACCTGGCGACGGACGCCGGCAGCATCGAGCGCGGCGAGGTAGGCGCCGACGGTGACGACGAACCCGTCGGGTACGGGAAAGCCCGCGGCGGCCAGCTCGCCGAGGTTCGCCCCCTTGCCTCCCACCTCCGCGACGTCGCCGAGGCGCAGGTCGGCGAACGCCACCACGTCGTTGCTGGATCCTTCGGGCCGCGAGCCGCTCATGACGGCACCACCACCGCCCGGCCGTGCAGCTCACCGGCCGCCATCGCCCGGTACGCCTCCGGGGCGTCGTCCAACGTGTAGCGCTCGACGTCGGCCGAGATGAGCCCACGCTCGGCGAGCGCGAGCACCTCGATCAGCTCCGGCAGGCTCCCCCAGTACGTGGTGGCCACCGACACCTCGTACTGCACGGAGAAGAACCCGATCGGCAGGGTGCCGCCACCGATGCCCACGATCGTCAGGTGACCGAGGGAACGGGTGACCGCTGCACCGAGCGCGAGCGTCGCGTCGGCCCCGACCAGGTCGATCACCACGTCGGCCCCACGGCCCTTCGTGAGCTCGGTGATCTCGGCGCCGGCGTCGTCACCTGCGACGACGCCGTGGTGCGCTCCGAGATGACCCGCCCGTTCGAGTGCATCAGCGCGTTGGTCGACCGCCACGATCGTCGCAGGTGTCATCGCTGCGAGGATCTGCACGGCCATGTGTCCGAGCCCGCCGGCACCGATCACCACCGCGGTGCTGCCCGGAACGAGCAGCGGCAGGGACCTCTTGACGGCGTGGTAGGGGGTGAGCCCGGCGTCGGTGAGCGGCGCCGCCTGCACCGGGTCGAGGTCGCCGAGGGGTACCACCCAGCGGCTCTGCGGGATGAGCTGGAACGGGGCCATGCCGCCGTCGAACCCGAGCCCGCCGCCGGCGGCGGGCAGCTCCGCGGCGTGCTCGCAGTAGTTCTCGGCGCCCTGACGGCAGCGGTGGCAGCGCCCACATCCCCACGGTCCGTACACCGCGACCGGTTGGTCGACCTCGAGACCGGTCACGCCCGGCCCCAGCGCGTGGATCCACCCGGCGTTCTCGTGGCCGATCGTGAACGGCGGCCCCCACGGGAGCATCCCCTCCACGAAGTCGTGCATCAGGTGGAGGTCGGAGTGACATGCTCCTGCGCCGCCGATGCGGACGAGCACCTCACCGGGGCCCGGTTCCGGTTGCGGGACCTCACCGAGCTCGGCGTCGTGTCCCCATGAGTTCAGTCGGAGTGCCTGCATCCCCCCATAGCAGCACTGATCGGGGTGTCCGTGCTGCGAAGAACGGCCATCTGGATGACATCGTCGGCGGGCCGGGCGGTGTCGAGCACCGTCGCCTCCGGCCACGGCGCCACCGTCGAGGTCATCGAACGGGCCACCTCGACGGTCGCCTCCGAGGGATCCGAGCCGACCGCGGCACGGGCCTGGATCCGTTCCTCGGCGAGTGCTGCCGGACATTCGCAGCGCAGCTCGACCAGGTCCGACGACGTGCGCCGTGCGACAGCCCGCGCTCGTTCCCGCCGCCGAGGTTCGAGCCAGCTTGCGTCCGCCACCACGGACTCGCCGTTCCGCAGCGCCGCCTCCGCCCGCGCCAGCAGCTCGTCGTACACCGCGTCGACGAGCTCCGGTGCGTAGCGCCCCGTCCCGGGGTCGTCGCTACGCCGCTCCCCGGTGCGGGGCAGAACCTCGTCACGGATCTGATCCGAGGACACGAGCAGGGCTCCGAGGCGTTCGGCGAGACCGCGCGCGACGGTGGACTTGCCGGTGCCGGGCCCGCCGCCGACGACCACGAGCCGCACACGTCCGTCGAGCAGGTGGGTGAGTGCGAGGGCGTGCAGCGACCGGGCGTCGGTCGCTGCGGACGCCGCCCCGGCGGCGTCGCCCGATGCAGCGAGCTGACCGGACTTGATGCAGGTGACCTTGGCCCGGATGTGGGCCCGGTACGCGATCCAGAGATGGGCGAGCGAACCCGGCCACGAGTCGCCGGCGAGCTCCCGGTACCGGTCGAGGAACGAGGTGGCGAGGGCAGGGTGGCCGAGCCGCTCCAGGTCCATGGCCAGGAAGGCGACGTCCGCGAGCGCGTCACCGAAGCGGAACCGGTCCGAGAACTCGATGCAGTCGAGCACCCTCGGACCGTCGGACAGGCAGAACACGTCGTCGGCCTGGAGGTCGCCGTGGCCGTCGACGGCCCGACCGGCCGCGACGCGTCCGTCGAACAGGGCCGTCCGGCCGGCCACGTACGCCCCGGCGAGCTGTCCGACGAGGCGGTTCTCGTCGGGATCGATGATGTCGGCGCTGACATGGGCGACCTCGGTCACCGAGTCGGTCCACAGCGCCCCGACCGCCGGGGCACGGCAGGCGTCGTCGATGTCGGGACCACGACGCGCCGAGGCGTGGAACTCCGCGATCAACCGGGCGAGTCGATCGATCTCGTCACCGACGTCGACGTCGTCGAGCAGCGCCGCGAGCCGTCGGTCCTCCGGGAGACGCCGCATGACGACCGCGTGGTCGGCGACCTCCGGATCGCTGTCGTCGAGACGGTCGAGCGTCACCGTCGCCACGCCCAGGTAGACGTCCGGTGCGAGCCGTCGGTTCAGCTCGACCTCCGTGCGACATGCTGTGGCGCGGGCTCGAGCGGTGGAGAAGTCGACGAAGGCGGTGCGGATCGCCGTCTTGCGCTTGTAGACGACGTCGCCGACGAAGACGAGCGTCGAGATGTGCGTCTCGACCAGCCGTGACGGGTTGTCCACGGCTCCAGACTGCCAGGCGGCACACCGGTACCGCGGCTACGGTCCCCAACGCCGTGGAACCAGCCATCACGCTGGCACCCACACCGTCGCCGTCGAGGAGTGCACCGTGCCCACCTTCCCACCAGCGGTCCACCACACGCTCTCCGGTGACAACGTCCGCCGGCTCACCGGATCGGCGGACCCGGCCGGCGAACCCGTCCAGCTCGCTGTCCACGAGCTCGGCGACGGCGGCGACCGTCCCCCCGTCGTGCTGTGCCACGGGTTCCCCGAGCTGGCCTACTCGTGGCGTCACCAGCTGCCGGCGATCGCGGACGCCGGGTTCCGGGCCATCGCCCCCGACCAGCGGGGCTACAACCGCTCGAGCGCACCCGAGGCGATCGACGCCTACGGCCTGGGCCGGCTGTGCGGCGACCTGGCCGACCTGCTCGACGTGCTGGAGATCGACCGGGCCGTGTTCGTCGGCCACGACTGGGGCGGCTTCGTGGTGTGGGCCATGCCGATCCTCTTCCCCGAGCGCTGCGCCGGCGTCGCGGGCGTCTGCACCCCCTACACCCCGTTCCCCGGCACCGAGTTCCTCCGCTCGATGTTCGGCAACGACGAGGACATGT
>CAYSCB010000007.1:0-23178 GCA_964429335.1 uncultured Aquihabitans sp. | reverse complement strand
AGCTGCGGGCCGGGCTGGTGCCCGGTCGCGCGCCACTGCTGTGGGGGCTGGCCCGCTGCCTCAACGCGGCACGCTTCGCCGGCAAGGTGATCCTCGACGGCGTCTACAACGACGTCCGCGACCCCGAGGGGTTCGCGGTCGAGGCCGCCCAGGGCGCCGAGATGGGATTCGACGGCAAGACGCTGGTGCACCCGACGCAGGTGGAGCCGGCCAACGCGGCGTTCTCTCCCTCGGAGGACGAGATCGAGCACTCCCGGCGCGTGATCGAGGCCTTCGAGCAGGGCCTGGCCGAGGGCAAGGGCGTCATCACCGTCGACGGTCGCATGATCGAGAACCTGCATGTCGACAACGCCCGTCGGGCGATCGCGATCGCAGACGCCATCGCAGCGCTCGCCGAAGGGTGATGTCCGCCGGCGGATTCCGTCGCTGATCCGGAGCGCCGCCTCAGTCGGTCGACCAAGATGAGCCCATGCAGACGCAGAACTTCATCGGCGGCGAGTTCCGCCCATCGCTGTCCGGCGCGACCGACGTCGTCCTGAACCCGGCGACCGGTGAGGTCATCGCGACGGTGGCATCCTCGAGCGCGGCCGACGTCGATGCAGCGGTGGCTGCGGCGTCGATCGCGTTCGAGTCCTGGTCGGAGACGACGCCACGGGAGCGCTTCGAGCGGATCACCGCGTTGGCCGATGCGATCGAGGCGAACCTCGACGAGCTCAAGGCCCTCGAGTCGGCCAACGTCGGCAAGCCGGTGTCGATCATCGACTTCGAGTTCGACCTCACCGTCGACAACTTCCGGTTCTTCGCCGCCGCGGCCCGCTTCCAGGAGGGGCGTGCCGCGGGCGAGTACCTCGAGGACCACACGAGCTTCGTGCGGCGCGACCCGCTCGGGGTTGTCGCATCGATCGCCCCGTGGAACTACCCGCTCAACATGGCGACCTGGAAGGTCGGCCCCGCTCTCGCCACCGGCAACACCGTGGTGTTGAAGCCATCGGAGCTCACCCCGCTCACCGCCATCCGCTTGGCCGAGCTGGCGGCCGACATCTTCCCGCCGGGTGTGTTCAACGTCGTGCTGGGCCAGGGTGAGTCCGCCGGCGCGGCGCTGGTGGCGCACCCCGACGTGGCGATGGTGTCGATCACCGGTGACGTGTCGACCGGCAAGTTGATCGCCCGCAACGCGGCGGAGACCCTCAAGCGGGTGCACCTGGAGCTGGGAGGCAAGGCCCCGGTGATCGTGTTCGACGACGCCGATCCCGCCGCAGTGGTCGAGTGCCTGACCGACATGAGCTTCTACAACTCAGGTCAGGATTGCACCGCTCCGTGCCGGGTGATCGCCGGTCCCCGGGTGTTCGACGACGTCGTGTCGGGGCTGACCGACTCGGTCGGAGCGCTGCGCTGGGGTGACCCGTCGGACCCCGACGTCGCTGTCGGCCCGGTCATCTCGGCCGAGCAGCAGGCCAAGGTCGCCGGCATGGTCGAGCGGGCCGCGGCGGCGGGAGCAGAGGTCACCGTCGGCGGTGCAGTGGGCGACCGGGCGGGTTTCTTCTACCAACCGTCGGTGGTGGTGGGGCCGGAGCAGAGCTCCGAGATCGTCCAGCGCGAGGTGTTCGGCCCCGTCGTGACCGTGCAACGCTTCTCCGACGAGGCGCAGGCGCTGCAGTGGGCCAACGGCGTGGACTACGGCCTGGCCTCGTCGGTGTGGACGACCGACGTCGGCCGTGCGATGAGGATGTCGAAGAAGCTGCAGTTCGGCACCGTGTGGGTGAACGACCACATCCCGATCGTCTCGGAGATGCCCCACGGTGGCTACAAGCAGTCGGGCTACGGCAAGGACATGTCGATCTACGCGCTCGAGCACTACACCGAGATCAAGCACGTGATGATCAAGGGGTGAAGCCGGACTTGCAGCCAGAACAGCGACAGCCAGAACGCTGTCATCGGCGGGTTCAGGCCGCGTTGCTCCGCGCGACGAGCTGACGGGCGATCACCTTGAGGCAGAGCGTTTCGTCCGCACCCTCGAAGATCGACAGCACGCGTGCATCGACCCACAGCCGGCTCACCCTGTACTCCTCGGCGTAGCCCATCCCGCCGTGGATCTGCATCGCCTCACGCGTCACCCATTCGGCGGCCTTGCACACGTACGCCTTGATCATCGACGCTTCGAGCGCGCCCTCGCCGCGGGCCATCAGCCGGGCGACCTCGTAGGAGAACTGCCGTGCGCCCTGGATCGTCACCGCCATCCGGGCGAGCTTGGCCTTGGTGAGCTGGTAGTCGTGGACCGGCTGGCCGAACACCTTGCGGTCGAGCGCGTACTGACGCGCCTCCTCGAGTGCCGCCTGCATCACGCCGATCGCCCGCGCTGCGGTCTGCAGCCGGCCGTTCTCGAACCCGGCCATCTGGTAGTAGAAGCCCCGTCCGAGCCCGCCGTCGAGGCCGATCAGGTTGGCGTCGGGAACGAACCAGTTCTCGAGCGCGACCTCGTAGGAGTGCATGCCGCGGTATCCGATCGTGTCGATCGGACGGCCCTCCATCCTGCCGCCACCGTGGTCGTTGTCCTGCGCGAGCTCGAAGCCGTGGCCGTCACCCCGTTCCTTCGGGATGATGAACATCGACAGCCCCTTGTGGCCCTGGCCTCGATCGGGATCGGTGCGGGCCAACAACATGAGGACGTCCGCGCGGGCGCCGAAGGTGCACCAGGTCTTGACCCCGTTGATGAGCCAGCCGCCGTCGACCTTGGTCGCCATGACCTTGACGCCCGCGACGTCGGAGCCGTAATCGGGTTCGGTCACCGCTACGGCGTTCATCACCTCGGCGGACGCGAGCCGGGGGAGCCACTCCTGCTTCTGTTCCTCGGTTCCGCCGGCCTCGAGCGCCCTCGCGAGGATCTCGGGTCGGGTGATGAGCGATCCGCCTGCACCGAGCGAGGCGCGCGACAGCTCCTCGGTCGCGACGACCATCGCGATGTAGTCCGATTCACCGCCGCTCGCGAACCCGCCGTACTCCTCACCGATCGACAACCCGAACGCCCCCATCTCGGCGAGGCCGGAGATGATCTCTTCGGGGATGTCGGCGTTGTGGCGGTGGATGTGCTCGGCGATCGGGGCGATCTTGTCCTCGGCGAAGCGCCGGAACGTGTCCTGGACCATCTCGAAGTCCTCCGCGAGGCCGCGGGGTCCGTCGGTGTCGGCGAGCGAGGCGAGGAAGGTGGGGGAGCGGTATGCGGCGACGAACGAGCGTGTTCCGTCGAGCGCGTCGGATGCCACGCCCCACTCGCCCTCGCGGCCGAACACCTTGGCGGCGAGGTCCGCGATCGCTTCGGCCGCGAACGCACAGGTGATGGCGGCCTCGACCTCGCCGTGGCTTCCGTAGGACAGCAACCCGCGTGACGCCATCACCGCGGCGGCGGCGTGAGCGATGTCATACGCGAGGACCTGGTTGTCGTCGAGTCCGGCGGCTGCGAGCGACGCGATGCCGGTGTCGAGCACGCCCTGGGCGAGCTCGAGCGCGGCTGCGGCGGCGGTCAGGTCTGCGGCGGGGATCTCGGCGCTCGTCATGGCGACGACGTTACCCATCGGTAACCGGAGGCTTCCAAGCGATGCCGGGCCGGTCGACGGTCGGAGTGGATGTGCCCGCTCCACGGCGCTCCGTTACCGTCAGGTCATGACCGTGCACGATCGCCCCTTCGGCCGCTACCTCGAGGACTTCGAACCCGGAGACGTCTACCGGCACTGGCCCGGCAAGACGATCACCGAGTACGACGACCACCTCTTCTGCCTGATCACGATGAACCACCATCCGTTGCACACCAACGTCTGGTTCGCGGAGAACGAGACCGTCCACGGTCGCAACGTCGTGGTCGGCAACCTCGTGTACTCGCTGGTGTTGGGGATGAGCGTTCCCGACGTGTCCGGCGCTGCGATCGCCAACCTCGAGATCGAGACGCTCCAGCACAAGAACCCGACGTTCCACGGCGACACGATCTACGCAGAGACCCGCGTGCTGGAGAAGCGGGAGTCCTCCAAGGGCGACCGGGGCATCGTGACCGTCGAGACCAAGGGCTTCAACCAGGACGGCGTCGAGGTCTGCTACTTCCGGCGCAAGGTGATGGTCTGGAAGCGCGACACCGCGCCGCAACGCAAGCGGCCCTACGGCGACGACGTCTGGGACGACTGACGCGGGGCCCGGGCGGCCGAGCTCCGCGCGAGGCTGACCGCGTGACCGTCCACCCCGTCGCCGCCGGTGGGTTCTCAGCGGCGGCGACGACCTACGCACGAATCCGCCCGTCGTACGCGAGACCGGCGATCGGTGCGATCAAGGAGCTGGTTCCGCGAGATGGGCTCGTCGTCGATCTGGCGGCCGGGACCGGGATCCTCACTGGCCAGCTCAGGCGGGCCGGTCTCGGCGTCCGGGCGGTCGAGCCGCTCGAAGCGATGGCGCGCCAACTCCGACTCGGGTTGCCGGACGTCCCGTTGGTGCTCGGCGTCGCCGAGGCGATCCCGATCGTGTCAGGCGTCGTGGACCTGCTGGCGGTCGGTCAGGCGTTCCACTGGTTCGATGCCGCGGCGGCGCTCGGCGAAGCCGCCCGCGTCCTGCGAGCCGATGGCGTGCTGGCGCTCCTGTTCAACGCCCGGGACGCGTCGGTGCCGTGGGTCGACGAGCTGACCCGGCTGGTGGAGGATCGCACCGGTGGACGTCCCTACGACGATCATCGCGAGACGCCGTGGGCCGAGGTCGTCGCGGTGGACGGTCGCTTCGGTGAGCTGCTCGAGCGTCGCTACCCCAATCCGGTCCCGACCACCGTCGATGGCGTCGTCGACCGTCTCCGCTCCACGAGCTTCGTCGCTGCACTGGAGGAGCAGGCCAGGGAGTCGCTGCTCGAGGAGGCCCGCGACCTGCTCGCGACGCACCCGGAGCTGACCGGCACCTTCGAGTACCCGCACGAGACGGTGCTCCACACCTGTCGACGTCTCGCGGATCCACGATGATCGACGATGGCGCTGTCGTCGATGGCGCTGTCGTCGATGTTGCTGAGCGCGACCGCATCCTCTCGGTCGGCCTGGAGCACCTCCGCGACCTGCCGTGGCGTCGGACCCGCGACCCGTGGGCGATCCTCGTCAGCGAGGTGATGCTGCAACAGACCCAGGTCACCCGGGTGATCCCGCGCTGGGAGCAGTTCCTCGACCGCTGGCCGACCCCTGCCGCGTGCGCGTCTGCGTCCGTCGGTGACCTCTTGGAGCAGTGGCAGGGGCTCGGCTACCCGCGACGGGCCCGTGACCTGCGACTTGCCGCCGCGGCGTGCGTAGCCCGGCACGGAGGGACCCTTCCGTCGACCCTGGAGGAGCTGCTCGCGCTTCCCGGCGTCGGCCCGTACACGGCCCGTGCCGTGCTCACGTTCGCGTTCGAGGTCGACGTCGGTGTCGTCGACACCAACGTCGCCCGGATCCTCGCTCGCCGAGCCGGGCGTCGTCTGCGACCGAGGGAAACCCAGGAGTCGGCCGACGCCTGGGTGCCGTCCGGGCGGTCGTGGGAGTGGAACCAGGTCCTCATGGACCTCGGATCCACCCGCTGCCGGCCGACTCCCGACTGCGACGGTTGTCCGGTCACGTGCGCCTGGCGTGACGCGGGACACCCGCTCCCTGATCCGGCGGTCGGATCAGCGGGCGTCTCCGGGCGCCAGGCACGCTTCGCGGGCTCGGACCGCCAGCTTCGAGGCCGCGTCCTCTCCGCCGTGACGGCCGGGGGCAGCGACGCCGAAGGGATCGAGCGGCGACTCGTCGAGGAGGGGATCGAAGCTCACCGCGTCGCGAGCGTCGTCGCGTCGCTGCGAGCGGACGGACTCGTCATCCGTGACGCAGAGGGGCTGCTCGTCCACCCGTGAGCAGGAGCTCGCTCGCCGTCGATCGGCAGGTTTCCATCCAGAGGGAGACATGCGTCACACCAAGAGGCGGACCGTCGCTTCGGGCACGTAGTGTTCAGATGTCCGGACGGCTGGCAGGGGTTCGATCCGGCAGATCAGGGGGACAGTTCTGGAGGTCACGTTCTACGGGGTGCGGGGGTCGACGCCCACGTCGGGAGAGAGCCTCCGGCGCTACGGCGGCAACACCGCGTGCGTCGTGATCGAAGAACCCGACCACGAGCCGATCCTGCTCGATCTGGGCACCGGTCTGCGGTTCTACGGCGTCGAGCACCAGTCCTCCGGTGGTGGTCCGTTCCGTGGCACAGCGCTGGTGACGCATCTGCACTGGGACCACGTGCAGGGGATCCCGTTCTTCCCGCCGCTGCTGTCACCTGGTGGTCATCTGCGCATCCACGCGCCGGCTCAGGTCGGGGAACCGCTCGGCGACCGCGTGCGCCGCGTCCTGTCTCCTCCGTACTTCCCGGTCAGCATCGACGCGCTTCCCGGACGCATCGACTTCCACGACACCGAACCGGGCGAGATCCTCGTCGGCGACGCGATCGTCCGAGCCGCTTGGGTGCCGCACTGCGGTCCGACGCTCGGCTACCGCGTGGAGCTCGGCGGTCGCAGCGTCGCCTATGTCAGCGACCATCAGCAGCCGGGTGTCGGAGCAACCGAGGTGGACGCCGCCGTCGTCGACCTGTGTGCGGGCGCCGATGTCCTGATCCACGACGCCCAGTACGACGACGACGAGTTCGCCCTCCGCAGCGATTGGGGCCACTGCACGGTCGACTACGCGGTCGAGGTCGCCGCGCAGGCAGGAGTCCACACGCTCGTGCTGTTCCACCACGATCCATCTCACACCGACACCCGTGTCGACGAGTTGCTCGATCATGCGAGTCGCCGGGCCGAGCCCCGCGGCGTCGAGGAGGTGATCGCGGCCCACGAGGGACTCACGCTCGCGATGCCGGGCGTCGGTGTGGGTGGGCGCCGACCGGTAGCTTCTGCTGTGTGAGCGACGAGGTGATCGAGGACGTCGGTGACGCCGGCGCGATCGAGGTCGATCCGATGGTGTACCGGCAGGTGCTGGGGCACTTCCCGACCGGCGTGACCGTCATCTCCTCGCTCGTCGACGGTCGGCCTGTCGGACTGGCGATCGGCTCGTTCTTCTCCGTTTCGCTCGATCCTCCTCTCGTCGGGTTCTGCGTCGCTCGCAGCTCGTCCACCTGGCCCCTGATCGCAGAGACCGGCGTGTTCGGGGTCAGCGTCCTCGCAGAGGACCAGCACGAGACCTCCGGTCGCTTCGCGTCGAGGGGCGAGGACAAGTTCGAGGGAATCACGTGGGATCCCTCGCCCATCACCCGCTCGCCGTTGATCCACGGGGCGGTCGCACACATCGACTGCGAGATCTACGAGACGCATCCCGGGGGTGACCACGTCATCGTCGAGGGACTGGTCCGCTCACTCGACGTGCACCGACCGGATGTCGGCCCGCTGCTGTTCTTCAAGGGCGGCTACGGCCGCCATGCCGAGCTCTGATCCGCGGAGCCGCTCGATGCCCATCTACGCCCTCGGGGATCAGGAACCGGAGATCGATCCCAGCGCGTACATCCATCCGGATGCCGTCGTGATCGGATCGGTCGTGATCGGTGCCGAGTCATCGGTCTGGCCGTGCGCGGTCCTGCGCGGCGACGACGGGTTCATCTTCGTCGGGAAGCGGTGCTCGGTGCAGGACGGGGCGGTGATCCACACGACGTCGGTCTGGCACACGACGGTCGGCGACGAGGTCACGATCGGACACCTCGCCCACCTCGAGGGGTGCACGATCGGTGACAAGGCACTCATCGGGATCGGTTCCAAGGTGCTGCACAACGCGGTCGTCGGGCGTGAGGCGATCGTCGGTGGCGGAGCGTTCGTCGGCAACAACAAGGTGGTGCCACCGCTCGCGATGGCGCTGGGCGTTCCGGCCCGGATCCGTGAGAACGCCGTCACCCCGGGTCACTTCGACATCGGCATCGATTCCTACGTGCGGCGCAGGGAGCGGTACCGCCAGCGACTCCGTCGCATCGATTGACCGGTCCGCTTCGGTTCTGGGGGCCGCGAGCGACAGGATGTGTCGATTGCGACCCCCGTTTTCGCTCGGGTTCAGGCGGTGCCGGAGGCGAGCCAGTGGATCCAGCCCGAGTCGACCGGCAGGTTCCGCACGACGGTGAAGACGACGAGCAGGGCCAGCACCGCCCACCATGCCGGCCTGGGCAGCCGCGGGAGGCGGAAGTCCCTACCTCGCAGGGCCTGGACCAGCCACACCAACCACACCACGGCGACGACGGGCAGCGCCACAGCGAGCAGCACGTTGTGATCAGCAGCTGCGAGCCAGTCGCCGCGGAGCAGGGAGTTGGTCGCCCGGAGCCCACCGCAGAGCGGGCAGTCGATGCCCAGGAGCGACTTCGACCAGCACACCGAGACGCCTGAATCCCCGGGATCCACGACAGCGATGGCCGCACAGCCGGCGGCGACGAGCCCACCGGTCACGAGTGGGGCGACCCACGGTGGCCTGCGAGGACCCGTCGACGGCCCGTCGCCCGCCGCTGACGCGGTGGTGCTGCCCTGGAGGTCGGTCACAGCCACATGTCCACCATAGGCCCAGAGCGGCATCGGGTGACCGACGTGGCCATGCTCAGGCGGCGGTCACCTTGCGGGTGTCGATCATGCGGAAGCCGCCGACGCCGTCCCGACGAGCGTCCGAGGTGGCCTGCATCGAGTCCGACAGCACAGCCTCTGGCGATGCCGCCCCATCGGCGACCGCCACGCCGATCACCATGTCGATCGCGAGCTCGGTTCCCGCATCGATCCTGACCGGCTCGACAACCGAGGCGAGAAGCCGGTAGGCGACCCCGGCGGCATCCTGGACATCGCCAAGGTCCTCGGCGAGGACCGTGAACACATCGACGGCCGACCGAGTCACCGTGTCCTCTCCGCGGAGCCGCTGCGACAGACGTTCGGCGACGGCGCCGAGAGCGGCTCGCGCTGCTGCGTCTCCACTCGAGTCGCGGATCTCTCCGAGGTTCGTCAGGTGGCAACGCAGCACGGCGAACGGAGACCCGACGACCTCGGAGCGCCGTGCGGCAGAGCCGATCATCACGGCCAACGCCCGTTGGTTCGGGAACCCGGTGTCAGCATCGGCGAGCACCTCGCGGGCTCGTTCGACCGACTCCTGGCGGAGGTTCCGCATGGAGCGCCGTTCGGCGGTCAGGTCGGATGCGACCGCGAGGACCTGCTCGACACGGCCATCCGCGCCCGTCAACCCGCCGAGGGTGAGAGCGAGCGTACGGACCCGGCCGTCGGCTCCGGTGACCCGCAACTCCTCCTGTTCGATCTCCGAGATCGCACCGACGATGCGGACGAGCTTGGAGAGCACATCCGCCTGGTCGCGACCAGGACACAGCGACAGCAGGTGCAGCCCGAGGATCTCGCTCGGCCCCCGACCGCAGAGGCGGGCGAACGCCGGGTTGAGCGAGACGATCTGGCCCTCGCCGTCGAGCGTCGCGGTGGGAACGGCAGCGGCGTCGAGGACACGACGAAGCGCGCTGATGTCGGACATGTCGGGACCGACCCGGCTGTCATTCGCTGGCCGGTCCGCTCCGTGATCGGTCATGAACTCGTTGTCGGCGCTGTTCCTGAGGTTCCTGAGGATTCGCGTCGGGATCCGGAGCGACTGCTGCCACACTGTGGTGATGCCGATGCGGGAGAGCTGCAAGTTCTTCGAGAGCCGCACCTACGCGAACGGCGAGACCGTGCGCAAGTGCGACCTGGATCTCGCTCCTGAGGCTCCCTGGCGGTGCCCCGACGACTGTCCGGCATACACGCCGAGGTTGGCGGACGTGAACTGGGCCCACGGCACGTTGGTGGTTCCTCCGACGCCGCCGGAGCCGTCGAGCCTGGGCGCCGACTCCTCGATCGCCGCGTTGCTCGACGAGGCGGAGGAGATCGTCAACGCCGCTGGCCCTCGGGTGCGCGCGGAGGTGGAAGCGGAGCAGGCGGCGGTGGAACGTCGGGAAACGGTGGGGTGGAGGCGGTTCCTCCGTCGGCGACGCCGGTCGAGCTGACCCGGTGACCGGTCTGCGATCGCCGTAGGGTTCGGCCATGGACCGACCGGCTGCGTTGTCGAACGACGAGCTCACAGTGGCGATCGGTGAGCTTCCCGACTGGCAGATCCGCGACGGTCGGCTCCATCGGGAGTTGCGCTTCGCGGACTTCAGCCGGGCATTCGGCTTCATGGCAGCTGTCGCGACCGTCGCACAGGAGATGAACCACCACCCCGACTGGTCCAACTCCTACTCGACGGTGACCGTCGATCTGAGGACCCATGACGTCGGCGGGATCACCGACGCCGACGTGGCGCTCGCCCGGCGCATCTCCGACCTCGCCGAGGACTGCGGCGTGCGGAGATGAGACGCCTCAGGCGGCGGATTCGTCCAGCGCCTGGAGGAGTGTGTTCCAACCGAGCGTCGCGCACTTGATGCGCACGGGGAACTTCACGACTCCGCGCAACGCCTCGAGATCACCGAGCCGTGCCTCACCCGGGTCGGCGTCGTCGGAGGAAGCGGGCTCGCCGCCGTCGAGCTCGCCTTCGTGGATCGACATCATCGACTTGAACGCCTTCGTGAGATCCCGGACCTCAGCGACGCTCCTGCCGGTGATGGCGGTTGACATCATCGAAGCGGATGACTGCGAGATCGAGCATCCCTGGCCGTTGATCCGGACGTCGGTGACGATCGCGTCGTCGCCCTTCGACGGGTCGTCGAGCTGCAGGTACACGACGATCTCGTCGCCGCACAGCGGGTTGAACCCCTCCACCCGTGTCGCCGGTGGGGACGGCAGGTCTCCCCGGTTCCGCGGGTTGCGGTAGTGGTCGAGGATGATCTCGCGGTAGAGGTCTTCAAGACCTGACATGTCGTTGACCGATCCTTTCGCCGGGGCGGTTCCGGCCCCTCAGAAGTCGAAGAAGCTGTCGGCGTCAGCGAGCGCGTCTGCGAGCGCGTCGACGTCCGCCTCGTCGTTGTACACATACCAGGATGCCCGTGCCGTCGCGCCGACTCCGAGCACCCTCATGAGCGGCTTGGCACAGTGGTGGCCAGGGCGGATGCAGACGCCGTGTTGGTCGAGCACCTGCGAGAGGTCGTGGGGGTGGATGTCCTTGAACGCGAAGCTCATCACCCCACCCCGGGCCTCGGGCTGGGTCGGACCGTAGATGGTCAGGTCGTCGCCGAAGCGCTCGGTCAGGCTGCGCATCGCGTATGCCGTGAGCGAGATCTCGTGCTCCCGGACCTTGTCCATGCCGAGTTGCTGCAGGTAGTCGATCGCGGCGCCGAGCCCGACGATCTCGGCGATCGGAGGCGTACCTGCTTCGAACTTGTGGGGCACCGCGGCCGGGACGAACCCCTCCATCGTGACGTCGAGGATCATGCCGCCGCCGCCGAGGAACGGGGGCATCGCTTCGAGGAGCTCGGCCCGTGACCACAGCACGCCGACGCCGGTCGGGCCGAGCATCTTGTGGCCGGAGAACGCCAGGAAGTCAGCCCCGAGCGCACCTACATCGGTAGCCACGTGCGGTACGTACTGGCATGCGTCGACGCAGGCCAACGCGCCGGCCGCATGGGCGGCGTCGGTGAGATGACGGATCGGCGTGATCGTCCCGACGACGTTCGACATGGCGGAGACGGCGAGCAGACGCGCACCGTCGAGCAGAGCGTCGAGATCGGTGAGGTCGAGTCTGCCGTCGGCGGTCAGCGGGATCCACCGGAGCTCGATGCCCCGGTCGGCGGCGAGCTGCTGCCACGGGACGATGTTCGCGTGGTGCTCGAGCTGAGTCAGCACGACGGCGTCACCCGGTGCGAGGTTCGCTGATCCCCACGACCGTGCGACGAGGTTGATCGACTCGGTCGCGTTCTTGGTGAAGACGATCTCGTCGGCAGAGGTAGCGCCGACGAAGCCGGCGACCTTCGCCCGTGCACCTTCCATCGCGTTCGTCGCTGCCTCCGCGAGCGCGTACGCGGCGCGGTGCACGTTGGCGTGGGTCGTCTCGTAGTAGTGGTCCATCGCGTCGATGACGGCGGTCGGCTTCTGCGATGACGCCGCCGAGTCGAGGAACACCAGTCGTCGACCGTGCGCCGTGGTGGACAGGATGGGGAACTCGGAACGGATCCTCGTGACGTCGAGGTCGTCCCCGTCGGCCCCGGATCGTTCGGACATGGCTCGGAGTCTATTTCCACTACTTGGATAGTGGAAATAGGCGTCGACGCCGATCTCAGGTGGTGTCGCACATCTGCAACGATGGTCGATCGCATGCCCGTCACCTTCCTCGCGCACCAGGCGCCCGTCTTCCCGCTCAAGCGGTGGCTGCCCTCGCTCGACGGAGTGGCGATGGTCGCGGGGTCGATCACCCCGGACCTCGCACGGACCGTCCCCCCGGGCTACGAGCTCATCTACGACCGCCACCCCATCTGGTGGGACGGCCACGACCCGGTCCAGGCGCTGACCGGTGGCCTCGTCGTCGGACTGCTGCTCACCTGGAGTGCCCGTCGACTGGTGCTCCCGCGTCTGGCCGGGCACCTGCCGGACCTCGGGGGATTCCACCTCCGTGATCTCCGGCTGGTCGACAGGACCCGCCATCGGTGGTGGATGGTCGTGGTGGGCGTCGTGATCGGGACCGTCACCCACCTCCTGCTGGACATCCCGACCCACACCGACCGCGACGTCGTGGTGCCTGGCACGCGCACACACCTCATGGATCTCGCTGGTCGGCCGATCACGGTGGCCAACGTGTTGCAGGTGCTGTTCTCGGTCGGGTTGTCCATCTTCGCCGTGTGGGAGATGTGGGACATCGGGCGGCGGCGTCTGATCAGTCGGTGGAGCGGTGTCGATCCGTCGGTGCCCCCGACGATGCCTCACACCATCGCGGTGCGCTGCGCCGTGGTCGTCGCAGCGTTCGCCAGCGTCGTCGTCGGGGTGACCCAGGTGCACCGTGGTCCCACGGACGGTGTGCTGACCACGACGGTCGTCGGCTGGCTCGCGTTGTGCGTGATCGCGGTGTTCGTGCCGAAACCGACGCTCGGGGCGGGGTAGTCCACGTCCTCCGACCCCACCCGCCGCCCTCTACGGACCGTGGCTGCTTCGCTGCGCTCAGTAGCCCCGGTCGATCCAGTCTTGGAGGTGGGGGGATTCGGCTCCGATCGTGGTGTCGTCGCCGTGACCGGGGAGGACCAGCGTGTCGGCGGCCAGCGTCGAGAACAGGCGATCCTCGATCGATCGGATGATCGTCGGGAAGTCCCCGCCGTCGAACGACGTGGCACCGGGACCACCCGGGAAGAGGGTGTCGCCGCTGAACAGCACCGGTCTTCCCTCGAGCCGGTAGCAGATCGAGCCGGGGGTGTGACCCGGGGTGAGGATCGTGCGCAGACGCAGATCGCCCACCGCGATCACCTCGTCATCGCCGATGACCTCGTCGTAGCTCGGCAGCATCCCGGCGTCCTCGGACGTCACCGACACCGAGTACCCGGCATCGCGCATCTCCGGGATCGCCTGGATGTGGTCCCAGTGGCCGTGGGTCTCGATCACGCGTCGGACGCCGAGTCGCGAAGCGAGATCGAGCAGGCGGTCGTGCTCGTTCGCTGCGTCGATGAGAACCGCGTCGCCGGTGTGGCGGCACCGCAGGACGAACACGTTGTTGTCCATCGGGCCGACGACGACCTTGTGGATCTCGAAGTCGGCGTCGGCGAGGTGCAGGGTGTCGGTGGTGTCGCCCATCGATGGCAGTCTCGCGCCGACAGGGAGCGCTCAGGTCGCTGAGGCGCTGATGACCTCGAAGCCGAGTGCGAGCGCCACCGGGATCTGCGTCGGGTCGAACGTCACGAACGTGGTCGGCCGGGGGAGGCGGTCCGCCGCTGCGAGATGGATGGCGTCGACGGTCCTCACCGGTTGCGTCCGGCCCAGTTCGGCGGCACGGTCGAGGCAGATCTGGTCGACGGGAACGACGTGGATGCGTTCCCAGTCATCACGCAGGGCGCGGCGCAACTCGTCGGTTCGAGAGGGATCGTCGCCCAGCCGGTCCACCAACATGAGTGCCTCCGACAGAGCGAGGGCGCTCGCGCACCACTCGTGGTCGGCGGCCATCGCTGCCAGGACGGTCGCTCTCGTCGGTCCTTCGAGGAACCGCGACAACAGGGCGGTCGTGTCGAGCGCGAGGGTCATGACCGACGCCTCCCTACCGACCCCGGACCCCGCGGACGAGTTGGTCGATACGGGTGCCGGCCCACAGCGGGAGGGACATGTCCGGCGGTGGCCGATCACCGCGCCGGGCGGGCAGGATCCGGCCGAGCGCCGCGAGGTCCCCGATCGTGTGCGATCCGGCCGGTGCCTCGAGCGGTCCCAGCTGGGCGACCGGCCGACCGTCGACGGTGATCACCAGGCGCTCACCGGCGCCGGCCCGGCGTACCTGGGCTGCGACCTCTGCGCGCAGTCGGCGGATCCCGATCTGCTCCACGGGGCCAGACCCTACATGGATCCACGACGTGTGTACACCGCTGTACGCGCAGCCGCTGGCGTTCGGGTGCGGGATCCGGTACAGATTCCGTCCGGCGTCCACGACGCGGACGTCCGACCGTCACGATCCCCAGGGGGAATGCCAACATGAACTTCGCCTTCAGCGAGGAGCAGGAAGAGCTCCGGAAGGTCGTCCGGGACTTCCTCAACGCCAAGTCCGACGAGGCGGCGGTGCGTGAGCTGATGGACACCGAAGCCGGCTACGACGCCGCGGTCTGGACCCAGATGGCCGAGCAGATGGGCCTGCAGGGGCTCGTCATCCCCGAGGCCTACGGCGGTTCGGGATACAGCTTCGTCGAGCTCATCGTCGTCCTCGAGGAGATGGGCCGGCGACTGCTGTGCGCCCCCTACTTCTCGACGGTCGTCCTGGCCGGTCAGACCCTGATCCACTCCGGCGACGAGGCGGCCAAGCAGGCGCACCTGCCCGGCATCGCCTCCGGCGAGACGATCGCGACCCTCGCATACACCGAGCCGAACGGTCGCTGGGACGAGTCCGCTGTCACCGCGACCGCCACCGCGGACGGCGACGCCTGGCGGATCGACGGGGAGAAGCTCTACGTCCTCGACGGACACACCGCGGATCTGGTCATCACCGCAGCACGGACCGATGCGGGCGTCAGCCTCTTCGCGGTCGCCGGCGATGCGCCGGGCCTGACGCGGACCGCGTTGTCGACGATGGACCAGACCCGCAAGCAGGCCCGGCTCGAGTACGCCAACGTTGCTGGCACCCTCATCGGGACCGACGGCGGCGGCTGGGATGTTCTGTCGAGGGTGCTCGACCTCGCTGCGGTGGCGCTTGCCGCCGAGCAGGTCGGCGGCTCGCAGGAGGTCCTCGAGGCTGCCGTCCAGTACGCGAAGGACCGCGTGCAGTTCGGTCGTCCGATCGGTTCGTTCCAGGCGATCAAGCACAAGTGCGCCGACATGCTGCTCGAGGTCGAATCCGCCAAGTCGGCCGCCTACTACGCCGGCTGGTGCGCCTCGGAGCTCAACGACGAGCTGCCGTCGGTCGCGTCGCTCGCCAAGGCGTACTGCTCGGAGGCGTACTTCCACGCAGCGGCCGAGAACATCCAGATCCACGGTGGAATCGGCTTCACGTGGGAGCACCCCGCCCACCTCTACTTCAAGCGGGCGAAGAGCTCGGAGCTGCTGTTCGGCGATCCGACCTACCACCGCGAGCTGCTGGCCCAGCGCATCGGCATCTGATCCGACCTCCGGTTCCGATCTTCCTGTACCCGGCACGTCTCGCTGTCGTATTCGACGCGAGACGTGCCGAGTTCGGGTTCAGGGGTCTCGTCGGTGGAGAATGCTGTCGATGTGGATCTGGATACTGCTCGCCGCGGTCGCGTGCTTCGTCATCGCGGCGGTCACCGTCGGTGGCGTCACGACCAACCTCGCCGGACGTCCACGTCGCAGCGTCTACGACCTCGATGAGGCGGTCGACTTCGTCGCCGACCGTCTGCCCGACCAGCTCACCGCCGAGCTCAGCTACGACGACGTCCGTGCGGTGCTGCTCGCCCACTGCGACTACCTGGAGGCCAAGGGCGTCGCGTCGGAGAAGGCGGCCGATGACATCGGAGAGGGCCTCGTCGTGGTTCCCGACGACGAGCCGGTCGCCTGGGTGATCGGACGACTCGAGGAGCTCGGTGTCGCGGTCTCTGATCCTGACGTCGTCACGGTGCTCGATGTCGAGGAGCAGTACTACGAGGCGATCGGAGCGATCGGACCGCGCGTGTCGGGACCGGACGACGTGGACCCTGGCGAGGTGGTCTCCGGCGAGGTGGATCCCCGCGGCGCGGACAGCAACGGCGACGGGAGGACCTGATCCGCCGGTGGTTCCGATCGGAGGCGAGTGGGACCCTACGATGGCGAGATGGATCGACCCGGCAAGTTCGAACACCACCGGTACCTCGGCGACAAGCGGACGCAGGTGGTCTACGACGTCGATGCGATCGGCCCCGACGACGAGCACCTGATCGACGAGCTGATGACGGCCGAGACCTTCCTCTGCTTCGGGCCTGACACGCTCGCAGAGGCCCGCAACCGCGGCTACCGCCTCTTCGTGAAGCAGCGCCACGTCGCCGACGCCTGATCGACCTGCGATGGTCGACGGCACCGACGTGACCGACGGGAGTGCATCGAGGGGTGGGACGGCTGGCGCAGCCGATCCGGCCGACTCGCCGGTGATGGACTACGCGTTCCGCTCGGGTGATCTCCTGTTGTCGGGTCATCTCGCCGAGCCCCCGGTGCCGACCCAGGACGCTCCGGGCCTCGTCCTCTGTCACGGGTTCCCGACCCGTGGACGGGAGAGCCAGCAGTCGGGCAAGTCCTTCCCCGAGCTCGCCGATCGGATCGCGTCCGAGCTCGGTTGGGTCGTGCTGACGATGAACTTCCGTGGCTGCGGCCGGGCGGAAGGGGACTTCTCGTTGATCGGCTGGCTCGACGACATCCATGCTGCCGTCGCGCACCTCAGCGAGCTCGGCGTGGCCGGTGTGTGGGTGTGCGGCGCCGGGACCGGCGGATCGCTCGCGATCTGCGAGGGCGTGCGCAGTCCCGAGATCCGGGGGGTCGCTGTGCTCGCCGCTCCGGGCGACTTCGACGACTGGGCCCGGCATCCGCGTCGGCTCCTCCTCCACGCAAGGCAGGTCGGGGTGATCAGGGATCCCGAGTTCCCGCCGGCGTTCGATCGATGGGCTGCCGAGCTCAGAGAAGCACGTCCGGTCGAGGCGGCCGGTGAGCTGGCGCCCCGACCGCTGCTCGTGATCCACGGTGACAGCGATGACATCACGCCGCTCGCTGATGGCCGGGCGCTCGCTGCTGCTCACGGTCGTGCCGAACTGCGCGTCATCAACGGTGCGGGCCACGAACTGCGACACGACCCGCGTGCGGTCGCGGTGCTGCTCGGTTGGTTGGCGCGTCAGCAGCACTCGGTGATCACGACGGCCTGAACTGTCCAGATCGCTGGACTCGGGTCGCCTGACCCGTGATGCGGTCGCGAGATGACCCGAGTACGGGACGGTGCGTCAGCTGACCGGGTCGGACTTGGCCTTCTTCGCCGCCTTCATCATCTGCTTCCACTCCCGGACCCGGGCCAGGCTGTCCGCGGAGTCGACATCCGCGACCGATCGTGGCTCGTCGTCGGAGAACGGTGCGCACACGTCGATCCATCCGTCGGGTCGGACGCCGAACCGCTTGGCGAGGATCGCGATGAAGATGCGTGCCTTCTCGTCGCCGTAGCCGGGCAGCTCACGGAGTCGGCGGTACAGGTCCTGCGCGTCGGAGGCCTCGGACCAGATCCTCTCGGAATCGCCGCCGTAGCGCTCGACGAGGAGCACGCACAGCCCGTGGATGCGTCGAGCCATCGCCGCGGGGTAGCGATGGATCGCGGGCTTCTCGCAGCACAGGTCGACGACGTCATCGGTCGACATCGCTGCGATGGCCCCCGCGTCGAGTTGCCCGCCGAGCCGTTCCCGCAAGGTCGCCGGCCCTCGGAACGCCCATTCCATCGGCACCTGCTGGTCCAACAACATGCCGATCAACAGCGCCAACGGCTGCTCCTCGAGCAGTCGGTCGGCCGAGTCGACACCGGTGATCGGGATCACAGAGGCTCGCATCGAGCGGAGCCTACCGACGTGGGCCGATCGACCCGGGCGAGCAGATGGCAGCGGGTCGATCGGCCCTGAGTGTTCAAGGGAGCCCCGACGGCGACCGAAGTTCCTCTCACCCGGATCGACGAAGGCGGCGCACGCCGCAGGAGCAACCACTGTGGAGAGCTGCCCCAACTGCCACTTCCTCATGCGTGATGACGCCGTCGAGTGCGGTGTGTGCCACACGCCCCGGATGGTCGTGGTCACCGAAGGGTTGGCTGTCGTCGATGACACGCGCGTCGGTCTCGGGCACTCGACGGGCTTGCCGGTCGCGCTCGTGGTGTTGACCGGGCTGCTCCTCGCAGTCGGCGCCGCGTTCCTCGCGATCGTCCAACACTGGGTCTGAGCGTTCGCTGAGCGTCCTCAGCCGTGCCACGGCACGGGGAGCTCGCTGTCGATGCCGAAGCGCCGGATCGCGTCGACGACGAGGTCCTTGGCGACGGCGCCGTCCGCGGCGAGCCCGTCGAGCACAGCGATGACCACGTGTGGCGCATCGATCTCGAAGAATCGGCGGAGAGCCTCACGTGTGTCGGAGCGTCCGAAGCCGTCGGTGCCGAGCGAGGTGAATCGGCGCGGAACCCAACGCGCCACCTGGTCGGGGACCATGCGCATGAAGTCCGTCACCGCGATGACGGGTCCGGTCGAATGCGACAGCAGCTCCGTCACCCTCGGCACCCGTGGCGTGCTGTGCGGATGGAGGCGGTTCCAACGCTCCACGGCGAGCGCGTCGAGCCGCAGCTGCTGGTAGCTGGTCGCCGACCACAGATCGGTGGCGATCCCGTAGCTCTCGGCGAGCAGCGACTGCGCTTCGACGGCGATCCGCCACATGGGACCCGAGAACAGCACCGTCGCACGGGGGCCGTCGGTCTGAGGCGCAGGAGCCCACGGATAGAGCCCACCGGTCACGGCCGAGGTCAGGTCGAGACCCCATGGCAACGACTCCGGTGCCGCGGGCATCGGGTAGTTCTCGTTGTAGAGGTTCAGGTAGTAGAAGACGTCCTCGCCGTGCTCGACCCCCTCGGGTGGGTACATCCGGTCGATCCCGTCCCGGATGATCGTCGCGGTCTCGTACGCGAACGCCGGGTCATAGGAGCGACACGTCGGGATCACCGAGGCGAGCACCTGGCTGTGGCCGTCGCCGTGTTGGAGACCCTCGCCGAGCAGGGTGGTCCGCCCGGCGGTGGCGCCGAGCAGGAACCCTCGGGCCCGGGCATCCGCAGCGGCCCAGATCAGATCCCCGATGCGCTGGAATCCGAACATCGAGTAGAAGGTGAAGAACGGCACCATCGGTACGCCACGGTGTGCGTACGAGGTCGCTGCCGCGGTCCAGCTCGACACCGAGCCGGCCTCGGTGATGCCCTCCTCGAGGATCTGACCGTCGCTCGACTCCCGGTACGACAGCAGCAGGTCGTGGTCGACGGGTTCGTAGAGCTGTCCCTGTGAGGCGTAGATCTTCAGCTCCCGGAACAGGGCGTCCATCCCGAAGGTCCTCGCCTCGTCGGGGATGATCGGCACGACCCGTCGACCGAAGTCGCCGTCGCGGCACAGGTCACGCAGCAGACGCGTGAACGCCGTCGTCGTCGAGGCCGGCTGGTTGCCGGAGCCGGCGAGCATGGAGTCGAACACTCCCGGTGACGGAGCAGCGAGCGGTCGTCGGGTTCGCACCGAGCGCGATGGCACGTAGCCGCCCAGCACCTTGCGCCGCACCTGCAGGTACTCCATCTCGTCGGATCCGTCCGGCGGCCGGATGTAGGGCGGGATCCCGTCCGCGAGCGCCTCGTCGGGGATCTCCTCGGTGAGGAACAGCCGCTCGCGCAGCCCCACGAGCTGCTCGGCCGACATCTTCTTGATCTGGTGGGTCGCGTTCCGCGCTTCGACGCCGGGACCGAGGGTCCACCCCTTGATCGTCTTGGCGAGGATGACCGTGGGGACTCCCTCGGTGCGCACCGCCGAGGCGTAGGCGGCATAGATCTTGCGGTAGTCGTGGCCGCCGCGGGGCAGCTTCTGCAGGTCCTCGTCGGAGAGGTGCTCGACCATCCGTCGCAGCCGCGGGTCGGGGCCGAAGAAGTGCTCGCGGATGTAGGCACCGGACTCGATCGCGTAACGCTGGAAGTCGCCGTCCACGGTGGAGTTCATCTTGTTGAGCAGCACGCCGTCGACGTCACGCTCGAGCAGCTCGTCCCACCGGCGACCCCAGACGACCTTGATCACGTTCCAGCCGCTGCCACGGAAGATCGCCTCGAGCTCCTGGATGATCTTCCCGTTGCCCCGGACCGGTCCATCCAGGCGCTGCAGGTTGCAGTTGACGACCCAGGTGAGGTTGTCGAGCCGTTCCCGGGCAGCGAGGGAGATCGCCCCGAGCGTCTCCGGTTCGTCGACCTCGCCGTCGCCGACGAAGCACCAGACCCGGCTCTCCGCGGTGTCGTCGATGCGACGATGCTCGAGGTACTTGTTGAACCGCGCCTGGTAGATCGACAGGATCGGTCCGAGCCCCATCGACACCGTCGGGTACTCCCAGAAGTCGCCCATCAGCCGCGGATGCGGGTACGAGGGCAGCCCACGTCCGACCCGGCCGGGCAGATCGACCTCGAAGCGGAACCGGTCGAGGTCCTCCTCGGAGAGTCGTCCCTCGACGAAGGCCCGTGCATAGATGCCCGGTGACGCGTGCCCCTGCACGTAGATGTGATCGCCCGGCTCAGCGCCCTGGCCGAGCTCGGTGCCGTGACCACGGAAGAAGTGGTTGAAACCCACCTCGTAGAGCGCGGCGGAGCTCGCGAACGTGGACAGGTGGCCACCGATGGCATCGGCGTGCTTGTTCGCCCGCACGACCATCGCGGCAGCGTTCCAGCGGATGAAGCGGCGGATGCTGCGTTCGAGGTCCTCGTCACCGGGGAACCACGGCTCCATGTCCACCGGGATCGTGTTGACGTACGGCGTGCTGACCGAAGCGGGTGTGCCGACCGAGCGCTCACGTGCCCGCTCCATCAGGCGGGCCATCAGGTAGCGGGCCCGTGCCTTGCCTCGTGTGTCGACGATGGCGTCGAGCGAATCGAGCCATTCCTGGGTCTCGGCCGGGTCGGTGTCGGGAAGCTGGTGGGCGAACCCGTCGATGATCATGCTCGGACCTCCGGGGGCGTCGGGTCTGGCTGCGCGGTGCGCCCAGCCTACGGACCATCGTCAGGGCTGACCGCTCGTTCGGGTCCTACCCTCTGAGGATGCATCGTTCCCCGTCGCCCGGGTCGGGTGGGTCGCTGCGGCGGACCACCTCGCTCGCCGGTGCCGCGCTCGGGATCGCGGCGGGTGCCGTCGTCGCCGGCGTGGCCGCGCAACGTGTTGTCGACCGGGCGGTCGGCCACCTGCCCTCGCACGGGAGCGACGTGGTCGTCGACGGCAGGCGAGTGCACATCGAGGTGTGGGGGTCGATGGATCCGGATGCGCCGGCGGTGGTCGCCGTGAGCGGGGTCGGTGGAACGTCCGCCGACTGGGAGCAGGTCGCGGGACTCCTCGACGGTCGGGTCCGTCTCGTGGCGCTCGACCGGCCGGGCCTGGGGCGCTCGGAACCCGGGTCCGCCCCCGGCGTCGACGGTGCGGCCCATCGGCTGGAGGCGATCATCGGCGCACTCGGGATCGAGGGTCCGGTCGTTCTCGCCGGCTGGTCGATGGGAGCGCTCCTTTGGCTCGGCGTCGCGCTGACGCGTCCGGATCTGGTCACGGCGCTGGTGCTCGTGGACCCGAGCCACCCGGACGAGGCTCGCCGGTTCGGTGACCCGGCGCTGCACCCGGTGGGTCGGGGGATGTGGCGTGCCGTCGGGATCGCGTCCCGGTTGGGTGGTGCCGCACTCGCCGGTGTACCCAGCCGGCTCGTCTACCTCCGACTCTCACGACGGAGTCGTGGCGAACCCGCCTGGCAGGTCGCCACGTTCGCGACCGCCCGTGCCGGTCAGGCGCTCGCGTCCGAGATGCGGGCGTTCCCGACGCTGTGCGATGAGGTCGGTGCGATCCGCGCTGGGTCGATGGAGGGCGGCCCGGGCGAGGCGCCGGAGGTTCCGTGCGTGTTGCTCAGCGCGTCACGACGACGCAACGAGTCCGAAGCGCGGGTCTGGACGGAGATGCACGACGATCTCGCGGCGTGGGTTCCGGGGGCGGAGCTGATCGTGGTGGATCGCAGTGGGCACGACATCCTGGCGGACCGCCCCGACGTGGTGGCCGGGACGATCGGGTCGATCACGGTCGGGTCGGGCCGCGCTGCGTCGGTGGCGCCACCGGTACTGTCGCCGGGGTGAGCGAATCTCCGCCTGCAGCGAACGCCACCCGGGTGTACACCGACGGTGCCTGCCGTGGGAACCCGGGACCGGGTGGATGGGCGTGGGCGGTCGAGGGTGGCCCGTGGGCATCGGGCCACGATCCGGACACGACGAACCAGCGGATGGAGATCACGGCGGCACTCGAGGCGACAGCGGCGCTGGACGGCCCGCTCGTGGTGGTGTCCGACTCGACCTATGTCGTCCACTGCTGGCGTGACTCGTGGTGGCGTGGGTGGATCGACCGTGGCTGGAAGAACTCCCAGCGCAAACCGGTCGCGAACCGGGATCTGTGGGAACCGCTGGTCGAGGTGTTCCGCGAACGTCGCGACTTCTCGATGGAGTGGGTGAAGGGCCACGGCCCCGACCCGATGAACGACCTCGTCGACCGACTGGCGGTCGCCGCGTCCTACGGGCAGAGCGGAGGGGGCGACGGGGTCCCGCCTGCTGAGCTGCTCGAGGTGTCGGACCGGCCGGGGCGGGACCGAGCGCGGGAGTCGGCGGTCCCGACCCCTGGCGAGGATCCCGTCGTCGCCCGGGATGCCAGGGTGCCGGTCGGGTGGCGCCTCGTCATCACGGGGCTGCGTGACGAGTCGTTCGCGGGCTCCTCCGACGGACGTCGCGCTGTCGAGGGCATCGGACGGATCCTCGCGGCGCAGGGCGAGATGGACGAGGACCTCGTCGTGCTGACCGGACTCCGACCCGGTGCAGAGGTCGTCGGGGCGCTCGCAGCGATAAC
>CAYSCB010000006.1:20786-24003 GCA_964429335.1 uncultured Aquihabitans sp. | reverse complement strand
CCTCCTGCGCGTCGGGGCGATCGAACAGGTAGCCCTCGAGGTACAGCACCGTGCCGGACGCGACGACCTCCGCGTCGACGTCGTCGGGTCCGAGGTGGCTGGAGGCGCCGAGGTAGGTGTTCATCGTCCGCTGCGCGTCGGGGGTGACGAGGATCAGGCAGCACCCGGTGCTCGGACCGTCGGTGGCAGGACGGATCGTGTAGCGCACGCCGGTCGAGGTCAGGTCGTGGGCGAAGACCGCGCCGAGCTGGTCGTTGCGCACACGACCCACGTACTGCGCTGTCCCGCCGAGGGAGGCGACACCGACGATCGTGTTCGCCGCGGACCCACCCGAGATCTCGACCGCGGGACCCATCCGCTCGTACAGCTCGGTGGCACGGTCGGCCTCGATGAGGTTCATCGACCCCTTGACGAGCCCCAGCTCCTCCAGGGTCTCGTCGGTCGCGTGGCTCAGCACGTCGACGAGCGCGTTGCCGATCCCGACGACGTCGAGCTCGCCAGGGTTCACGTCGAGCGGGTTGGCGGTGGATCCGGTGTCAGACACGGTCGGTCACGTTACCCGGCTTCGTTCCGACGACATCTGCCGCGACCGGGAACGACCCCTCGACGACGGCCGGTACGATCCGGCGCTGTGACCCTGTCCGACACCGGCGCCGAGACCGGCCGACCCGAGGGAGCAGAGCCCGTCACAGCGGCCGGTGAGCGACTTGCGGCGGCGCTGCGTTCGATCGGACCGGTCGTCGTCGGCTTCTCCGGTGGGGTCGACTCCTCGTTGGTCGCCCGCGCAGCGCTCGATGCGCTCGGCGCCGGCAAGGTCCTCGCGGTGACCGCACGATCCGCGTCGCTCGCGACCGGCGAGCTCGAGCACTGCCGCGACCTCGCGGCGTCGTGGGGACTGCCGTGGCGATCCGTCGACACCGACGAGATGGACGATCCCGGCTACGTCGCCAACGACAGCGACCGCTGCGCGCACTGCAAGGACGCGCTCATGGACGCCGTCCTGCCGCTCGCCGCCGAGGCCAGCGCCACCGTCGTGCTCGGCGTCAACGTCGACGACCTGGGCGACCACCGACCGGGCCAGGACGCCGCGCGCCGCCGCGCCGCCCGCTTCCCGCTCGTCGAGGCCGGTCTCACCAAGGCCGATGTGCGGGCGCTCGCCCACCACCTCGACCTCACCGTGTGGGACCGACCGGCTCATCCGTGCCTCGCGTCGCGGATCCCCTACGGCACGCCGGTCACGCTCAGCACCCTGTCGACGGTCGATCGCGCCGAGGCCGCGCTGCGGTCGCTCGGGTTCTCGGACCTGCGGGTCCGCCACCTCGGCGACACCGCACGGATCGAGGTCCCCGCCGCCGAGCTCGGCCACGCCGCTGCGCACGCCGAGGAGATCGTCGTCGGCGTCACCGCAGCCGGGTACCGCTACGTGACGCTGGACCTCGCCGGCCTGCGGTCCGGGAACCTCAACGCAGTGCTCAGCGACCCCGGGCCCGACGACCCAGCGGCCGATGACCCCGCGCCCGCCACCCCCGTGCTCAACCACACGCGCCCGGACATGCGACGCGCCGAGCGCATCGGGATGCCCGAAGCGGTCTACGCGGCGGGCAAGACGCCGACGCAGTGCGTCGAGATCGTCACCACGATGCTGCACGACGGCGCCGACCCCGTGGTCGTGACCCGCACCCGGCCGGAGCACCGCGACGCGTTCGACGCCGCCGGGCTGTCACCGGATGCGACCTGGTCCGACACACTCACCTGGCGACACGCACCGACCGACACCGGACGACGGGTCGCGGTGCTCTCCGGTGGCACCTCGGACGCTCCGGTCCTCGACGAGTGCGTCGGCACGCTCACCGCGCTCGGCGCGGACGTGTCGGTGCTGCTCGACGTCGGTGTCGCCGGACTGCACCGCCTGCTCGGATCCCTCGACGAGCTCACCGACGCCGAGGTGATCGTGGCGCTTGCGGGCATGGAGGCCTCGCTGCCGACGGTGCTCGGCGGACTGGTCGGCCAGCCGATCGTGGCGGTGCCCACCTCGACCGGCTACGGCGCCAGCCTCGAAGGCGTCACCGCGCTGCTGTCGCTGCTCAGCTCGTGCGCGCCGGGCATCACCGTGGTCGGCATCGACAACGGCTACGGAGCCGCGTGCGCTGCGTGGCGCATCCTCGGCTGCACCACCCGATGAGCCTGTGGATCAACCCGGCCGTCGGCGTCGCCGGCGACATGCTCCTCGCCGCGTTCATCGACCTCGGTGCCGAGCTCGACGTGATCCGCGACCTCGTCGGCACGGTCGGCCTGCCCGAGTGGTCCCTCGACGCGACCCTGACCACCCGCCGGGGCATCACCGCCACCGCGGTCACCGTCACCGCCCCCGATCACGACCACCACCGGAGCTGGTCGACGATCGACGCGATGGTCAGCTCCGCCGCGCTCCCCGAGCCGGTGCGCGACGGTGCTCGCACCACGTTCCGACGTCTCGCGGTCGCCGAGGCCGCCGTGCACGGGATCGACGTCGACGACGTCCACTTCCACGAGGTGGGCGCGGTCGATGCGATCGTCGATGTCGTCGGTGCGTTCTCGGCGTGGTTCGACCTCGGCTCGCCGACGGTGACGAGCGCACCGGTCGGTCTCGGCACCGGCGCCGTCGCGATGGCCCACGGCGTGCTCGCGGTCCCCGCGCCAGCAACGTTGGAGCTGCTACGCGGCGTCCCCACCGTCCCGGTCGACGCGGCGGGCGAGACCGCCACACCGACCGGGGTCGCGATCCTGACCACCATGGCGACGGCGTGGGGACCGCCGCCGGCGGGGACCGTCGCCGGAGTCGGCCGCGGTGCCGGTAGCTGGGATCCACCCACGCACGCGAACGTCCTCACGGTGGTGGGCTACGAGCCCGTCGCCGACCTCGAGGCGGTCAACGTCGAGGCCGTCACCATCGAGGCGGTCATCATCGAGAGCACGGTCGACGACGTCACCCCGGAGGTGCTCGGCCACGTGATCGACCGGGCACTCGCGCTCCGAGCCGACGACGCGTGGGTCCTGCCGGTCACCATGAAGAAGAGCCGTCCCGGACACCAGCTCCGCATCCTGTGCCGACCGGAGCTCGCCGCGACGGTGCGCCACCTGGTCGCCTCGGAGACCGGGACGTTGGGTCTCCGAGAGTGGAGCGTGCGCAAGCACGAGCTCGTTCGACGCAACGAGGTGGTCGACGTCGACGGCCATC